>NZ_JABSUV010000015.1:0-139448 GCF_013284275.1 Brevibacillus sp. HB2.2 | reverse complement strand
GCGGGCAAAAGAAACGCAACCGTGCCCGTACGACGAAGCGGCTACCACTTTTGCGTTTCCCCGCGAATCCCTTCGGAGCGGACAGTCCCAACCCAAACCAGGACGGAGCCTGGAGCCTAGACTGGAAATATTCTTCTCTTCTCCGCAGCCGCATAACAGAAACCTCAGCAAAAAAGAAGAACCTCGCACATTATGCGGGGTCTCCTCGTCAACTTTTTACACATTAATCTCCAAAAACCATTCGTGAATCGCATCTTGCAGCTTCTGCAAAGCTGTCGCATTCGTTGCTTCACAATAAATACGCACCAAAGGTTCCGTGCCAGACGGACGGATTAAGACCCAATGTCCTTCCTCGAGCAACAGCTTGACCCCATCCACTCGTTGAATCTCCAAAACCTGATAAGGACCAATGAGTGCAGGTGGCTTGGCGATCATTTGCTGTACCCATTGATCTTTTTCCGGCAATTTCATATCAAGCCGCGTGTGGAACAGCTCGCCGAATTGCTCGTATACGTCTCGCAGTATTTGATCGATTCCTTTGTTTTCATACGCGCACATCTCGGCGAGCAACAAATTGATGAGTACGCCGTCCTTCTCCGGTATGTGACCGAGAATACTCGCCCCGCCACTTTCTTCTCCACCAATGAGCACGTCGCCTTTGCGCATTTCCTCACCGATGTACTTGAAACCGACCGGCGTCTCTACGAGCTCCAGACCATAATGCGTAGCCATCCGATCCAGTAGATGCGTAGTTGCTACTGTCCTGACAATCCGTCCGGTCAAGCCTCGATTTTTCCGCAAATGATAGGTCAGCAGGACCAGTGCTTCATTTGGCGTGATATACTGTCCGAAGCGGTCGACGACTCCGAAGCGATCTGCATCCCCGTCATTGGCAAGACCAAGAGATGCCTGGCGTTCTACGACTTCTTTTTTTAATAACTGCAAATGCTTATCGTTTGGCTCTGGCAAATCCCCTCCAAAAGCCGCATCCGGGACTTCTCTGATTCCGACGTTTTTTACCCCCGCTTCTGACAAAAAACCGCTCACGTAGCCCATACCTGCACCATGCATGGCATCGACAACAACGAACAAGGAAGAGTTATGCAAAACATCCATGTTTATCATCCGTCTCAGATGCGCCTCGTAATGAGGACGCAGCACAATGACTTGCAGCAGCTTGCGGGCCTTTGCTTCCGCGAGGGAAATCGTACGCACCGAGTTGGTCTGGCAGGTTTCGGTGATCCACTCTTCCAATCTTTGCGTAATCGCAGGCGTTGCAGGTCCAGCGTACTCCGGAATGTATTTGATGCCGTTATATTCGGGTGGATTGTGGCTGGCCGTGATCATGATTGCACCACTCGCTGCAAAATGCTTCACTCCAAAGGCTACGGCAGGTGTTGGCGCTGCTTCGTTCACCAAATAGGTACGTATGTCATTGGCGGTCAGGACAGCTGCAACCTCCTTTGCAAAGCGTCTCCCCAGAAACCGCGTGTCATGCCCGACCAAAACAGGCTGCTCCTGTTGTCCGATTTCTTTGGTATAGCTGGCGATGGCTTGTGCGACAATACGGACATTCTCGACGGTAAAGCCATCTGCGATTATGTCGCGCCAACCGTCCGTACCGAAACGGATCGTTGTCATCTCCTCATCTCTCCCTTCGTTACCGCAACTCATTCACCTTCTCCAAATAACGCAAAACAGTGGCGACATAAGTAGCATGCGACCACGTCAGGGGTGCAACGGATACGGGAGCACCTGTATACGGATCGAGCTGTTCGGATAGCACGCCGCTTTGTAGGGCATGCCGTACGACCCAGTCCAGTCTGTTCTTTGGCTCTTGGAGTTCATCGAGTGATTTTGCCTTGGCAATTTCCCAATCAGCCACCCATAAGGTGCAAATGATCCATGGATTTCCCGGGACCTTCACCGTGTCATGTGATTTTTTGAAATAGTAATCCCCTTGATAGCGAGCAATTCCACCGATCGCCGTGTCTACGTGCAAACTCTTTTTGACAGCTTCCATTGTCTGCGCAACTCTCGGATCGTCTACGGAAAACACATCAAGCGCAAACAGAGCGAACAAGCTGCTCTCCACCGTGAAATCTTTTTCGACACTCCCATCTGCTCTTACATAAATCCCACGCAGAAAACGCCCGATTTCAGGGTCGTACAGATGTTTCTCCATTGCCTCACGAATGCGCTCTGCCCCTTCTGCGTAGCGTTTGTAGCGTCGATCATCCCCGAACAACTGGGCGAAACGAGCCGCAGCCATCAAGCCCGCGAAAACCGTAGCACTGGTAAACGTAAAAATTCCCCGTCGCTCTTCCCATAAGTCGTAGCTTGGTTTTGGGAGTTGCAGCTCTGGATGGACATACTCCAGCAAAAAGCGAGCCGCCGGACGAACCAGCGTAGGATAGAGCGCCTGACAATCTTCAATTTGCTTGCCGCTCTTGTATTGCTCCCAGAGCGCGTACAGCACGAGTGCCGTCTCATCCTCCTGAATCGGAAGCTGAACCTCTCCGTCAACAATATACGGATGCCAACTGGAGCCAACAGACCCGTCTGGATTGTACTTGTGCTGCAAATACCCGTCCTTGTTCAAAGCGTCCGCGCAAAATCGAAAAAATGGTGCGACCACTCCCGTGTAGCCTGCTTTCGCCATCGCACCCGCAATCAACGCCCCGTCTCTTGGCCACATGTAGCTGTAATGATCGCGATTAAATTGAAGGATATCCGAGTCATTCGCAGCGAGAATCGCTCCGTTCTGATCGATTTGCGTACGAACAAGAAGCAAGCTGGTCTTGTACAGATTGACAACCTCTGCCGGTAGATCAGCAAAGTCCCGCTCTTCCTTATTGACCCAACGCTGCCAATACACAGCGACCCGACTGAGCAAACTCTCTGGATCACTTTCCAGTACATATTGGTTCAATCCTTTGACATCTTCATACGATTCACCAATGCACATCCAGTAAAAGAGCGCCTTCTCTTCTTGAGGTTGAAGGATGAGCGAAAAAGAAATCGTACTATCTACGGAGCCTTGTGCAATCGGATTGCCTGACAAAAGACCATCCTCTGCGTCCCTCCAAGTCCCCTCCGCATAGTTGAACCGCTTGATCCCGACGCTATATTGATCGATCCCACCCGTATCCGTTTTTCCATTCGCCATGATATACACATTGCGCTTGTAGTGATAAATCGTACGCAGATTGGGATCAAAAACAGCAGTATCCCCTACCTCTGTCTCATTCAAGCTGAAATCGTGATTTAAAAACAGCCTGACCTCCCGAACCTCGCTCGTCAAATTCCGAACGCACACCTTTTTCAAATAAATCGGGTCACGCTGATGCACCCCATCTGCGATTTGCAAGGAGATGCCCAGATGTTCATGATGCGCATGAACATCTGTCACCAAAGACTCCTGTCCGTATCCGAGCCTCCGCGTCCAGCCGTCTTCATCTAGCCAGGAAAAGCGACCTTGCACCCAAATCCCCAGCTTGCTAAAGTGTCCCCCAACATGATTCAGCTGACCAACATACGGAAAATACAGATCTCGCATGTGCAGCTTGTCATCAAAATTAATCAGCAGTTTTCCGTTCCCGACGACGAGCGGTCTCGGCATGCCTTCACGTCCTTTTCGTTATAGGCTGTCGATCTCTCTCTTTTCGTGAAACTGATATTCGGCAATTCGTCTCGCGTAGGAAGAAGCAAGTGTAGCCGCCGTCTCTGCGGTAGCCCCTTGCGAAATTACCTTTACGTGCGAATCCTCTGAATCGGGTAAAATCAGTACCCAGCCATTCGAATCGTATACCTTGATTCCATCGACGAGCTCGAGCAGCTTGCCTTTGTTTTCTTCCATCACTCTGCGCATGACCTTCCCTTTTGCTGCCCATGGGCAAAAAACAGTCTTTTTCTCCATATGGCACGCTGGCAACAATTCCAGCAAAACGCTAAGCGGCTTTTCCTCAGAAGCCAGATAAGAAAGAATTCTCATGAGGCTGTACACAGCGTCAAACATCGGATGAAAACGCTGTTCGCTCGATACCTCCATCATGGATCGCGGCGAAACCTTGGTGCGTACAACCTCCATTTGCAACAGCTGGGCCATATGCTCCAATTCAATCGGTGCACTCACAGGAAGACCGATACGCCGATGTTGACCACTGCACGCCAGTAGTTGCAGAGCCGTGATCTGTTCGGTTGCGAGCTTCTCTCCATGCTCGGTAAACAAGACAAATTGCTCGCCATTTTTATCGAGACGAACGCCTAAATCCGCTCCCTTTTTACGAATACCTTCTTGTATGGAGCTGTAATCGACAGTAACTCCCAGTGCATGCAAAAGAGGCGCAAGAAAAGTCGGGAAAAAACGCTGTTCACAATCGATCAGCAGGTGGAAGCGCTGACGCTGGATGGACGATACATTCAACTGTTGGACCAAAGCATGGAGATAAGCTTCTTGTACGTGATGCTCGACTTGCAGTGCTCCCAACCGATTCAGGTTGCGAATATAAGTCTCTTGCCAGTAGGCATTCTCAATTTTGCGCTCCAGATCACGAGAAATCGGCAAGCCCGCGTGATCGATGAATTGGATGACAATCTCTTTATCATCCACTGGCTCTGCCATATAAATATGTATGCCGCCTTTGCAAGCCAGAGAGCGCACGCCATACCGAATCAAGGGTGAATTCCCAATTCCGAGATCGACCGTATCAATTCCGGAAGAGCACAAGCTCGTCATGATGCTATGCTTCAATAATTGAGCAAAAGGGTGTGCGCATGCCGAGAGCGCAATTTTGTCCCCCGCTTGTAGTAAATACGCATAGGCAGCCGCAAGTCTTGTAACAAATTCGGGCGTGATGTCAACGTTGCCAATGCCCTTGATGCCGTACGTCCCAAACAAATTTTTGGTTTGCTTGGCACCGTAGATAAGCGAGGTGGTGACAGTCGCATTTTCCCCGACTTCCTTATCCGGCCAAATTTTGATCCCTGCCTTTACCACTGACTTCGCCCCAATGAGGCACTGTTCTCCAATGACCGCCCCTTCCCCGAGTTGTACGCAATCTTCAATTCGGGTGTTGCGGCAGAGAGTCGTTCCTGTGATCTCTGCTTTTTTCCCAATGACACTGTTTTCCCAAATGATCGTCCTGGACAGCTTCGTACCAGAAGAAATCACCGTATTTTTTCCCAGAATGGAATAAGCACCTACGGCAACGCCAGCTTGCAGGTGTACATTTTCACCGATATAGACAGGGCCTTCCAAACGGACCGATGAATCGATGCGAACATCATTTTCCAAGAAAATACGCGGGGCGATTTCCTGTGCTTTTATTTCGAGATGTACGCGTCCATCCAGCAAATCAAACTGGGCTTGCTGGTATACCTCCAAAGAGCCAATATCAGACCAATAGCCGCTTGCCTCATATCCGTATAGAGGCTTTGCTGCTTGTAAAAACGACGGGAAAATTTCCTTGCTGAAATCCACTTCCCGCTCCTCTTCTATATAAGACAAGACCTCTGGCTCGCAGACGTATATCCCGGTATTTACCGTATCGCTAAAAACCTCCGCCCAGCTCGGCTTTTCTAAAAAACGGGTAATGCGTCCGCTCTCGTCTGTCATGACAACGCCAAATTCCAGCGGTGTTTCAACCCGCGTCAAAATCAACGTAGCCAGTGCATTATTTTGCTCATGAAAACGTATGGCTGCCGACAAATCGATGTCTGTCAACGTATCTCCACTGATCACGACAAAACGCTCATCGAGAAAATCCGCGCAGTTTTTGACGCTGCCTGCCGTGCCCAAAGGAATGGCTTCTTCAAAATAGACAAGCGAAACACCGTAGCGGGATCCATCACCAAACGTATCGCGGATGACGTCAGGCAGATACTGGAGTGTCACTGCTATCTCTGTAATCCCATGCTTTTTCAATAGATCAATCGTGTACTCCATGCAAGGCCGGTTTAAGAGTGGCACCATTGGTTTTGGCGTGTGGCATGTTAACGGACGTAGTCGTGTACCTTTTCCCCCAGCCATGATTACTGCCTTCATCTTCTTTTCTTCCTCCTTCATCGTTGCAATCTAGGTTGTCATGCCGATTTCCGCAGGTACGCCAAGTGAACGGTATAGATCGATGGTTTGACTAGCCAGAAGTGTCCAGTTATAAAACTGTTTAACATCTTGCATGGCCGTTTGGGCCAGTTGATGCCGCTGATCAGGGTCGCGCAGTAGCCAGCGGAGTTGATTCGTCAAGGATTCAGGGTCGCCTGTGTACATCATGGCGCCGTTTTCGCCGTGGCGAACGATCTCTCGCAGCCCTCCCGTATCCGCAACCAGAACAGGAGTCCCTAGAGCCATCGCTTCCAGCGCAACAATTCCAAAAGGCTCATACAAGCTCGGGAATACTGCCACATCAGCCAGGGCGAACAGCTCATCTCGCCTTTCATCGTCTACGAAGCCCAAGAAGCGGACCTGTTCAGAAAGTCCCATCTGATGAACCAATAGCTTCCACTCGTCTTGCATCGGTCCTCTGCCAGCTATGAGCAACCTCGCATGCGGAAACTCAGCGCGTAGCCTTGCCATAGCTTCTAGCAAGAGGTGAACACCTTTTTCCTGAACCAAGCGCCCTACAAAAAAGAGAACAGGACCATCCCCTATCGCCAATTCTTGTCGAAGCTGTTCACGATTTACCTCCGTTAGGGGAATGAGATCGACACCATTGTGAATGACACGTAAATGGGATGAGGGTGTTCCGAACAGGCGCTTGACTTCCGACTCCATATACTTGCTGCAAACGATCATTGCGTCAGAGCTTTGTGTTAGCGTACGTTCACACTCATGGATCCTTTGCTGCAACGGTGTATGAATACCTTGATGCCGACCATGTTCCAAAGCATGAATCGTGCTGACGAGCGGAAGAGAGTACCTCTGTTTCAGTTCGATTGCAGCCCAGCTAACTAGCCAATCGTGAGCGTGGATGACATCTGGTCGCACCCCGAGTGACCAGAGCTGATAGGCAGCATCGACCATCGCCAAATTCAGTTGAAACACCCATGCCAGAAAGTCGGCTTGTTCAGAAGGAATGTACGTAGGCAAACGGTGTACGTGAACCCCTTCCATCATCTCCTCTACGGCGCATGAATCTGTCGCACATGTCAGCACATGCACCACGATTCCTTGCTGGGCAAGATGCCTGGCGAGATCGTAGACAGCCCGACCAAGCCCCCCTACTACATGAGGGGGAAATTCCCATGCAAGCATTAAAACTGTTTTTGTCGAAGACTGACCTTGCGCAGCCGCTACCAATTGACGCGATACGTTCACTCTATGCGTTTGTTTAGGCAAATAGAACGTGATATCCACGTCAGGAAAGATCGGAAAGTCGGCCTCTGCTTGTGTAATTGCCTCTTCATCCAATCGATGCTCTCGATACATCGCCAAGAGAGCCCGCATGCGAACCAAATGGTCATGAACGCGTTGTACCGCATACTGAGTGACCGTTTGACCGTCTAAAATAAACGCCCAATCACTGCTTTGGGCCAGCATCAATTCGCGTGCAGCCTGCTTGAGGCACCGTAAGGCGAGCTGATCTCCTTTCTTTTCAGAATAGGTAATAATGGCTGTGATCAATTCCCGCTCCGCTTGATGCAGATGCCTGTATATCCAGCCATTGTTCTCGTTCAGCCAGACTTCTCCGTAGCCATTTCTCCCCCATGTTGACATCGGCAAGTGACCGCGATCCTGCTCTGGATACTCCTCCAAATATTCAGATGGTGTCATTAATTTCACTTCTTTTGAATCACACACCGTTTTGCGCATGAGAAAATCCAAAAACTGCGGACCCTCGAACCACCAATGCCCAAACAACTCCGCATCATAAGTGGCGACGACCAATGGCTTGCGGTCCATCCAGTGACTGGCTTCCTCCACTTGACGCTCTCGGTGATACAAGAAATGTCCCGCATGTGACGCTGCTTTTTCGCGCGCCCAGCTTGGCTCATACCAGTCTTTATCCCCTTGTTTTCCGGTGATCCGATAGTATTTCAAGCCGGTATGCACGCGAATGCCTTCAGGATGGATGTACGGCTCGATGTAGCTCATCTCCCTGTCAAATCCGATATCCCGGTAGTATTCACGGTAGTCATAGTCCCCTGGATAACCATCGATCGAGCTCCATACCTGGCGGGAGGCCACTTCATCACGGGCAAAGGCAGCCACTTCATGCGGCGTGAACAAGGGAGCCAGCAACCCTCTGCGAGGTAAAGGCGTCGCATGCTCTATCGTGTGACTGTCTACAAAGAAATACTGGAGCCCTGCCTCTTTCAGCAAGCGATCCAGTCCAGGTGTATACCCGCACTCAGGCAGCCAAATTCCCTTCGGACGTCTTCCCAGAATCCGCTCATGCGTATCGATCCCTACCAGAAGCTGTGCCCGAATCGCCTCTTCTGTTTCCACATAGGGCAAAAAAGAGTGCGTAGCTGCGCAAGTGATGAGTTCGAGGCATCCACTGTCCGCGATATGCCTAAAGGCCTTGATTAGTTGAAAATCCCACTTGCGGCAGTAAGCAATGATCGTTCGAAAACGCTCCACATACATTTTGGCGATACGGTTTTCTTGAGGTTGACCTGTGGTTCGTTTGACTTCCTTCCCAGCCAATTCCACGGTTTTCGCTAGGTGTGTACGAAAACGCGTCACGATCAGATCATCATCCAGCATGGAAAGTAATGTCGGTGAAATAGCAAGGGTCATGCGAAAAGCGATGCCGTCTGAGAGGAGCTTGTCGAAAACCATGAGCAAAGGAAGATAGCATTCCAGCATGGCTTCATACACCCAGCGCTCTTCCAGGCGATCGTCCCGATCCCCGTGTCGGACATAAGGCAGATGGGCATGCAACACGAGGGAGAGATAACCTTTGTGCACATATGACACCTCACTTATTTGATGTTTTGGTATACAACGAGTAGGAGGAAAAGTTCTCAAACCAGGAAGGTGTAGCTGGGTCGCGGGCAGGCTCAACTAACGGTTCCCCCCAGCTAGCTTTTGAATGGCGTGGAGTAACTACCGTTTCCGAGCGTAATATCGGACAAAACCGATTGTGTTCATATAAACCAAAATCAACCATGTATGTACGTCCTGGCTCTACATCATTTACGTACCAGGAATGAGCCTCTTCATGTACGAACACATCTCGGACGGAATGAGCATTATTTCCATCAAATAAACGTTCAGTCACATCATACAGACGCAATCCCTTCTGAATGTGACGATAATCGGCTTGCAGGTACGAGGCGACCATTCTCATGCGTGGCCAAGTGATTTCCCAATAGATGAATAACACAGTCGGTCCTTGTGCCATGACTTTGACAAGATCCCGACCATAAAACGCAGGTAATTGCCATTCCAATTCCGTTCTAGCGGGAGGTGGTGCCTCTGGCTTCGCACGGTCTTTTTGCAGGCGATACTTCACTTGACCGATCGTTAAGCCGATCTCTTTGGCAATTTGTGCAATGGACATGGATCGTGAACGCAGTTCGAGAATTTTTTCCAGCATCTTCTAGCACTCCCCTCCGCCAACTTCGCCTATCTGTGCTTTCCCAATGTCAATCATAGCCAATGCTGCTAACAAAGACTGTCGAATGCTGAATGCACATCCCTTCTTCTTTTGTCGATCAACAATCATGTTTTCGTCACAGGCATACAAAAGTCGCTCTCCTTCCATTCTTACAAAGCTACTTCTCGAGACATTCTTTTCTTTTTATCAAATAGGAAGAAAGTTCTATATTCCATCACCTTTTGTTTTATTTGTAAGTATTTTCATGTTGGATACCGATACTATAAAATATTCACTTATACTTCCAAAATGAATGAAAAAGGAGTCAACAAAAGCTATGAATCGTTCATGGATTAGCATGGTAACAGCAGGCTCAATTGCCATTTCAACGGTAGCGGCAGGCTTGCCACTAGCAGCTCAAGCTAAAAGCACGCAGCAAACCCCATCCCAAGAGCCCATTGATTCGCAGATTGGTCATACACCCGTTCAGGAAAACATGTCGAAAGCACAGTTACGCCAAGCAGCCAAACAGGAGAAGTACAGCATCTCGCATCTGAAAACTTTGGACAATTCCGAGCTTGTTGAATTGTTGAAGGAAATCAGTTGGACGCAAATCCCTGAGCTGTTTACTTACAACGACGACACCCAGGAATTTTATGAGGATCGGGAGCGGGTACAGGCCATCATCGATGCGTTGCAAGAGAGTGGCAAGAACTTCACCAAGGATGACGAGCAGGGCATCCATACCTATGTAGAGGTTTTGCGTTCGGGGTATTACTTGGGGTACTACCATGATGAATTAAAGTATTTGATGGAGCCAAAGTATAAGCAAAAGATTATTCCAGCACTCCAAGCCATTACTGCCAATCAAAATTTCTCCTTCGGGACAAAGACTCAAAATGAAATCATTAGTTCAACAGGAAAATTAATTAGCAACACGACTGTTGATTCCGAGACAATCGGTACTCTGTCAAAAGTAATGGAAGACTTTAACGACAATCGGGATAAATGGTCAGATGATCGCGTAGCAAGCGAGGCCTTTTACAGCGTCCTTCAAGGTATTGGCTATGTTCTGATTTGGGGAGTAGATGATTCAGGAAGAGATGAGCTAAAAGGTAGCATCGACGCATTTCTCGACCCCATTTTTGACATGGCAGAAAATGGGGATACTTCCGCTGATCACGTATGGTTGACGAACAATGCCCTGTATTACACAGGGAAATTAGGTAGCTACTACAGTGATCCAGACAAAGCCAATGACATATTGACGAATGCGATGAAAACGTATAAAAAGATGAGCGAGCCGTACTTCACTGCGGCGCAACAAATCGCGGAAGCATATGGTGAGGATGCCAATGGCAAAAAAATCGATCTCGAGGAAATGGTAAAAGAAGGCAAAAAGCACTATCTTCCGCAGCAATTCACTTTTGATGACGGAGCCGTTGTGTTCAAAACGGGAGATAAACTCACAGAAGAACAGGTTGAACGCTTGTATTGGGCATCCAAGGAAGTGAAGGCACAATTTCATCGTGTCATCGGTAATGACAAGGAGCTAGAGAGCGGCAATCCGGATGATGTACTAACCATTGTCATCTACAATACGCCTGATGAATATAAAATGAATCGCTTCTTGTACGGATACGACACCGATAATGGTGGTATCTACATCGAGGGTACTGGCACTTTCTTCACCTACGATCGGACAAAAGAACAAAGCATCTACAGTCTGGAAGAGCTGTTCCGTCATGAATTCGTCCACTATTTGCAAGGCAGATATGAAGTGCCGGGTATGTGGGGACAAGGAAAGATATATGAAAACAGTCGCTTGCCTTGGTATGAAGAAGGCGGAGCTGAGTTTTTCGCAGGTTCTACCCGAACAGAAGGAATCAAGCCTCGCCAGTCAGTTGTAGGCAATATTCGAAATGCAGCGCCTTATCTCAATTACACTGCGGCCGATATGATGCATGCCAAATACGGAACTCTGGCATTCTATGACTACTCCTTCGCGCTTCAGTACCATCTATTCAAGAATGATTTTGCTCGTCTGGATAAAATCAATGATACGATCCGTTCCAATGATGTATCTGCTTATGATGACTTAATCGAAAAATTCAGCCGTGACCGCGCTCTTGAACGTGGCTATCAAGAAACAGTAGAAGATTTGATCGAACAGTATGAAGACTTGGATGTTCCTCTCGTTTCAGATGATTACCTACAAAAAGTAGACGTGACGAACAAAGAAGAGGTTTATCGTCAAATCGCAAAGGTTGCTTCTCTGGCCGATGTGAAAACAGATGAAAAAGACTCTGGAGATTTCCGCAGCTTCACGTTGCGTGGGATTTATACAGGTGGAGCTTCCCAAGGAGAATATCAAGATTGGCAAGAAATGAACCGCCTTACAGACGGATTCCTCAAGGAGTTATCGGATTTTTCCTGGAATGGCTATGACACGGTTACGAGTTACTTCACTAATTATCGTACGACAAAAGATGGACGCTTTGCCTATGATGTCGTGTTCCACGGGAAGCTGGCTCAAGAAGATGGCTCCGAAACGGAACAGCCAAATCCAAACCCAAATCCAGATCCAGATCCTGAAGAATCTTCCCTTTCATTAGGTAAGCCGATCACTGGTATCATTCATCCACAAAAACCGAGTCAGGAGTTCCGTCTCGATGTGAAATCAGCCCAACAGCTTCAAGTTGAGATGGAAACGAAGCAAGGAGATGGCGTGGCATGGCTTGTATTCCACGAGTCCGATAGAGAGAACTACACCTCCTATCCCACCAAGCGTGAAGGCAACAAGCTGATCGGATCATTCGATGCGAAACCAGGGACTTACTATGTGACTGCTTATACGTATCGTACAGAACAAGAGGACCAACCGTTTCGCTTATTGGTTACGGGGGAAGATCGCCCACAAGAGCAGCTCTATCAAGAAAACGAGAGCAATGATTCTACCGAGCAAGCAAATGGTCCATTAAAGATTGGCACGACTGTTTCAGGGGACATGAAAGAAAACGATTGGCAAGATATCTTTGCCTTCCAAGTAGATAAACCAGAAGAAATACATATTTCTTTAAACCCTCAAGAGGGACAAGGTGTGACTTGGATGCTATTCCATGAAGGAAATCTGGATCAGCCTGTCACGTACCCGCAAGAGCGGGAGGGAAATCTGCAAAGTGCCCATTATCAAGTAAAGCCAGGCCGTTACTTCTTGTATGTGTACAAATATCAAAATGAAGATATTGTGTATACGGTAGAGACCAAGCAGCGTTAATCAGCAAAACAAAAACACCCCCAAACGAGCTATCAAAATCGTTTGGGGGTGTTCGTTTCTCTCTTGTTTATACAGTTATCGGCGTTTTGTAATCCGCCCAGAACCCCCAACCTTCGTTCGTGGGGGCGATTTACTTTTCGGCGGGGAAAAGCTCGAACGTTTGGAAGAGAAAGAGTCACTCGAATTCGACGATTGACTGCTGGAAGAACGAATAATTTTGCCTGAACTACCGTTAGAAGATGAATCCGCCTTCTTCTTAAAAATGCTGCCGTCAGAACCTACCGTACCATCCGCGTTCTTCGCATTACCCCGTTTGAAAATACTGCCCGTACCCTCTTTGGTAATCGGCGGCGCTACTTTTTTGTCCTCGATTGTAGGCACGCGATACGTTCCGGAAGGCTTGTATATGTCCTTGCTAGAGTAGCCACGGTAGCTGCCCTTTGTACTTTTCTTAAGTCCGTCGAACAAATCATCCAGTACACTGGCTACAATATATCCCTGCAAAAACGAAGAATCGTAGTTTTGCCGGACGTACTCTTTGCTGTCGACCTCGATCAATGTATCTGTCGGCTTGGCAGCGTCTTGCTGCAAATGGTAGATCTCATCCGGATAAATGATGAACATATGCTGCGGATCTTCTTTGGAGATTTCATCTGGCGTATTATGTTCCGCCAGCTCCGAGGCTACTTCCGGTACAGTCTTGTCTTCCGCACGGTAGATGCGTGACGACTGTCCATTGTCCTTGGTGGAGACAGATTCAAGCGGATATGTCTCGCCAACCCCAGGGCTGCCACAACCCGCTAGCGTAAGGAGGAACAACGCCGGAATCAGTAGGAGCTTGATTGATTTCATCCATGGATTTGGCATGTACTTGTCCCTCCTCTCTATGTGCCGCGCAATACCTGCACGTCCGCTGGTAGAACACTTTCTCCCTCATAGAGCATGAAACGGCCATCCTGCCACTCGATCCGCAGCAATTGGCGTTGATCCGATTGGAATTGCCAAATGTACTGCTCCCCTGACGTGTGAAACGGCGCTTTTCCCACAGTCTGGATCGCGCCATTATATTGCTCCTCCAAATGGTAGGTGACGTCATCCATCTCGATTGTGGTCGGTACCTCGTCTATTGAATCCAGTCGTCCATCAATGACGCTATACAGATGATAGACGATCTTCTCCCGTTCCTCGATATACAGGTAGCGAATGGTCGTTCCATCCTGCAAGGTAAGCATCGTGGCTTTGCGACTCGCATTGCTCGCCTTCCCGATTACTTGATACGTAACGAGCGATACATCGACCACATCACCTGGTCCCACCGTCAGGATGCTCTTCTCCGGTGCAGGAGGCTCATGCTTGGCAAAAATGTTTTGGATTCGCTTCATCAAACTCATGCTGTACTCCCTTCCCTTTCACGTCTTACAGACATGCAGCCAAAATCAAGGCACCCACGAGATGGAATGAACCAGCCATCATGGCATGTGCCACCTTTCCTTCCTGCGTCCCTTTTTCCAGATCCAGTCCGGTTACTTGCTTTAACAGCCATTCCACGATTCTTTCCAAAAGGAATAAAATAATAAAGGAGACCACAGAAAAGAGCAGAGCTGTCCACAATGAGTTGGAGGTAATGATAGATTGCGATAAGATGTATCCTTGCGCAAACAGCTTCATAACAAAACGCGTCGTGACCGCGATGTTTCCATTTTTGATTTCCGTGATGTCCTTGTATTTCGTAAACAACGAATCGATCCACATCAAAACAAAAAGCAAAATGCCGCCGGCTCCTGTCCAAACCAGCATCCCTAGTATTTCTGTCCACGTCAAAGCGAATCACTCCACTTTCATCAAAGTGTATAAGGTCTGAAAAAAAGGGAAACCGCTTAAAGCGGTTTACCCCTCATATTTTTTCAACAGAGCAGCCAGTTCGTCCTCAACGGCTTGATCCTTATTCAGCTTCGCAATTTCATCATCTAAAGAGCTCTGCTTTTTGTAAATCTCGCCGCTGGCTTCTGCTTCTGCTTCCATTTGCAGTGCTTTTTCTTCCATGCGTTTCAAGCCAGACATAGCCGAGTTCGTGTCGAAGCTACCCATCGCCTGATTAATCGTCTTTTGTGCTTTAGCTGCATTGACGCGGGCAACCAATGTCTCACGCTTGTTTTTCAGTTCGGTAATCTGTTTTTTCATCTCAGCCAGCTTCTCGCGCAATCCATCGGCTGCCAGCTTGTTTTTCTCGTAGCTGTCCTTGTATTCGTTCATTTTTTGCTCGGCAGCTTTCTTTTCTTCCAGAGCCCGTCGAGCCAGATCAATGTTCTGTGCTTGTGCTGCGATGTGAGCTTGCTCATCACGCTTTTTCACCAAGGCTTCCTGTTCTTCATACAGCACCTTGAATTTCTTTTCCAATGCAATTTGAGCGGCAACCGCTTTCTCTGCTTCACTCAAATCTTCTTGCATATCACGCAAATACTGGTCTGTCATTTTGATTGGATCTTCTGCTTTCTCAATCAAAGCGTACAAATTGGACATGGTCAAATCACGCAGTCTTTTAAAAATGGACATGGATTATTCCTCCTTAAGTACGTGCTAGGCAGTTCGGCCTGAATTTGCCGTCCCCGTTATACATGTATTTACGATGGTTACGCAAGTAAGTTTCAACAATTTATTTTTTTATTGGCTCACCTTTACTTTTCGAGAGCGCGACCTGTATTTCGTTTCAAAAACGCATCTACAATAATACCTATTCGAAAGTAAGTTCGCCCGATTCTACACTTTTCCAAATAAGTTTTGCTTGAAATTGTGTTCCAGCCTGATGCTCAAGCTTCATTCTACCCGTTTTGCCTTTTTCAATGTACCCGTCCGATAGAGCCCCTCTTCATGTCGACCTTAAATTTGTACAACTGGAAGAGCTCGAAGCCCGAGTCGAGAACCCACTGATTCTTTGGGAGAGAGGTTCTGGTATTGCAACGATACTCAGTAAAACAAGCCCCTCTCTCCCTTTCCCTCAATCTCAATGGATTGAAGATCGCTTCTGGGTATGGGTGCATTACTGCGCCACAAAATTAGGGAGAGGCGAATTATTCGAATTAATCGATACACTAACTTTTATACGCAATGCAGTATTAGGTCCGTTGGTACTCATCCGCAACGGTCATTCCCCTCGAGGGGTTCGAAAGCTCGAGAAATACGCTCTCAAGGAACTGGAGGAACTAAAAGGAACGATTCCCATCCACAGCTTTGAAAGTTGCTACCACGCACTAAAAAATACGATCAAGATGTACCAACGACTACGACAAGGTTCTGAAATTGTACCTAGGAAGGAAGCAGAACGCGTTTCAATCGAGTTTCTTGACGGTATATATTCAGGACAATCCCAATAGTAACAACCCCTCCCTAACCTAGTGAAGCTAATAGTAACTAGCCTTGGGAGGGGTTTATTTTTATGAAAATGACTGATCTCTGGTCGTTGTATGAGGCCGATAAACGCATTCTTGTTAAAGGATATTACTTTGCTATGATAGACGATTATCCCAGAATGGACATTACCGGATACTGGAAGTCGATTCGCTACTTACTTCTAATGCTTAGCGAATGTTAAAATAAGGGAATTAGAGGGGAGTTAATTTGTTAGACAAAAGTAATGGAGACTAAAAACGTGCTAGCATACCACCACACTACTTAGCGTAGAAGGGAGATTACACCATGTCAGATGAGATCACAGTTCACCCCGTCGCCTGGCCACCTGCCCCGATCAAGACCGAGCGGCTCGTGCTCCGCCAGTCCGAGGCCCGGGACCGTGCGGCGCTGATCGACCTGTTCGCCTCACCAGAGGTGGGCACCTACGTCGGCGGCTCCCGACCACGTGACGAGCTCGAGCGCGCGCTGCCCGAGGTGCCCGGTCAGCGCTTCGGCTTTTTCGTGGTCGAGCTCAATGGAACAACGATTGGCATGATCACGCTCGATCGGCGCGACCCGGAGCGTAAGGGTCACATCCGTCCAGAAGGCGGGGAGCCTGGGCTCGGCTACATGTTCCTGCCGCAGGCGTGGGGACGGGGGTACGCCACCGAGGCATGCGCAGCGGTGCTCGCCTGGTTCGCCGACGCGCATCCCGGCGAGCCGGTGGTGCTCTCCACCCAGACCGCCAACGAGGCCTCGATGCGCGTCGCGGCGAAGCTGGGGTTCACCGAGGTAGAGCGGTTCGAGGACTACGGCGCCGAACAGTGGCTCGGCGTATGGTACCCGGGCACACCGTCCGATTGAGCTCATGCCCGACAGCGAGAAGCTTGTGCCAGTGCCTCCCGACTTCGCTGTCACCGGCCGCCCGCCCGTCTTGCCCTGATCGAATGAATAGCGTGGAGTTGCCGCAAGGACAGCTCCTATTTGATGTAATGGAAGTAACGGGCAGTTATGTTCAACAAGGGCGTTCAGATTCCCAGGGATGGAAGAGTACGTGCTTCCATTCACCTGTTCAACGACAGCACAGATGTGTAGAAATTTATTGAACTCCTCCCGGATCGTCCATCTCAGATGTAGAAGAAAATGGCTCTCCATGCTAGGTCAGTTTTTTTACCAGCCGCGGCATCGGATAGCCATTTTTTGCGGGGCTCTTCAAAGGCATGCTTAGATCATAGCGTAGCCGTATCCTTTTCTTTGCGTAAGAAAACCAAAGGTAGAACGATTAGAACGACAGAGATCAGTGTACATAGAATAGGGTAGCCAACATCTTCTGCGAGCTTTCCGAAAAAAGGAACCAGAACCGCCAAGATGATCGTCTTTATCATGGATGAATAAGAAAGTAGCGTACTGCGTGAATTCCCCGAGATTCGCTGATTCGTCATATTGATTAAGACAGGCTCGATGATGGAGTAAAAGAAGCTGATGAGAATCATACAGATGATCCCGGATAGTTCAGGCAGCAACGGAAGCATGAAAATACTCAAAGCCATCATGACGGTGAACAAGATAACCGTTGCTGTCCCTCCCAATCGTTTCTCCATGTGACAGGAGACGACGGAACCAAGAATACTTGTGCTTTGTATGAAAATAAATACAATGCCAAGCGATTCGATAGTCATTCCTTTCTCGTGTAGGAAAGGTGAAACAAATAAAAACGTAAAGCAAAAAGCGGGAACAGCCAGAATAGCAGAATAGAGCAGTACATTGCGCAAGCTCTTTCTCTTCCATACCTTTCTTGAGGTACTGAAAATGAAGTGGATGAGAGGTTCGCATTCTTTGTTTGTTCCCACCCCCGATTGTTTCGGTTCTTTGATGAGCGAGGCAACACACCCGGCAACAAAGGAGAGAATCCCACAAATAATAAACGGTAAACCAAGCGAGTAGGTAGCTAACCACCCGCCAATGATTCCGGCAAATGCAGTGGCAATACGCATCATTGCTAATTGATAGCTCACCGCTTTGGAAAATAGATTTTCTTTACCTTTCTCGTGTAGATAATCGTAGAGGAGTGCCTGGTCAGCTCCAGAAATAAAGCTCCCTCCCACGCTCCATACAATTTGCAGCAAGCAAAGAATCGGGAACCAGCCTGTGTATGCGTAGAGGATCATGGCAGGAGCCATTAATAAGGCTCCCATCACAAGAGAACGGGTGCGACCGAAACGATCTGCAACTATTCCAGCCGGTATCTCAGCCAAAGCGGCAGCTACCCAACCAAATCCCTCTACTATTCCGATTGTGGCCAGACTTAAGCCTCGTACCTGCTGTAAATACAGCACATAGATGGGAAGCCACAAATGAAATTTCGTAAAAAAGGAATAGATGAAAAGCATAAGCATATTGGAATCTAGCAAAGCATGATTTTTCATTCAGTCAAGCCTCACCCGACATAATAGTCGTAGACTGAGACGACTTCAAATCCTGTAGATTGATAGAGTGACAAGGCGTTTTGATTATCGACAGCCACTTCTAGGCTAATTCCTCCTATGTGTTCTCTTTGATTCAAGATTTCCACTGTCTGAGAGAGGATTTTTCTACCCAGCCCTTTTCCTTGGAGCCCTTTTTTTACGCAAAATCCTGAGATGAAAAACTCGTTATCCTCTTCGCTTACGGTAATCATCCCGACTGGTTCAGACTCGTACTGAGCCAGATACGTTTGAAAGGATGGCTCTGACAAATTGCGTGTAACTAGCGCAGTCATGAGCTCAGCTGTATCCTCAAAACCGCGTACGCCAATCTCTACCAGTGTCTGAAAATCATTCGTGGTGGCTGGGAAAAGCTGTAGACGGTTATCCGATTCCACAGCAGTTACGTGCGCTGTAGCGGAGTAATCCAGCTTGTATTCAGAGAATTGATAAGTGGCCGCTACGCCTTCTGCAAAAAAACTGGCTTCCTTGGACTTGCGATTGCTGACGAGTAAAATTTGCGTTACCTCACGCTTTTCACATTCAGCTTTTGCTTGTTCATACAGAGCGCGGAAGATTCCTTTGCGTCGATAGTCTGGATGAACCATTCCGCTGATCTCCACTTCTTTCGGACTGACAATCGCATACATACCGAGGAATCCAACCAGTTGCCCATCTTGGACGTACAGAAAATCATTCGTTTGTTCAGGTTGACGGTTTTGGAGCATCGATACGTTCAGGTTGACGGATAAATCAAATTCATCGTATGCCTCGCATATTTTTGCCAAATGGACAATCTGTTTCAACCACTCTTCCGAAAGCCCTTTTGCTATTACAAGTCCTGCACCGTTGTTAATTGTACTCATCGTCTCAACCTCCCATTAGTATGTGAGTAGAAAAAAGCCGTGGAGCTTTCAATCCCCACGGCAGTAGATAGCAAAAAAAACGTGGGGATATTCGATCCCCACGGCGGCAAACTAAACAAACTTGGCTACACCAAGCCTTTGACGCGTACATCGTTGCCATACAAAAAAACACGGGTAATCCCCGTGTTTTAGGCACAGCTAAGAGAACCTGCTAGATAAACTAGGAGGATTTCACGTACGCCAGATGGGGAAATGGAATATGATTGCATACTGAAATAGAACTCATGTATGTCATTGTCATGTTCCCCACCTCCATTATTGTTGCAAAATCAATAACTACCTTCAATTATACGTGAAGTACCGAAGTCTTACAATTGTTTTTTTCAACGTGTAAGAAAGTTTAAGTCCTTAACCATGTTAAGGCAATTTTGCTTGAACTTTTTGGATCACACAAACCTTCTGCTAAAACGCGGTCGTTCCTCGTTGAAAAGTCCTCAATAAAGTTTTTTACCCTTGCTTTCAAGATCCCTAGTTCCCGCATTCTTCGCCGTTAGCCATTGATCTGCCCACAGACCTGATCAATTGTGTTTCTATTAATGGATATCCAGTCGGTGAAGGCCATCACTCCAAAGAATTATTGCCGGCACCCCCTAATGACTGCTTGCAGTCCACAGCATCGCTAATGATGCGAGATCTTCTTTTGTCCCAACCAGCCTAAACATGGTTTCCACAAGTAGGGGGTGAACAGTTTTAGCGACGGGATGAGATCTATTTTGAATAAACAAATTGGTGATTTACGTGTCACAAAAAATTACTGTTCGAAAGTAAGCTCGCCCGATTCTACACTTTTCAAAATAAGTTTTGCTTGAAATGGTGTTCCATCCTGACGCTCAAGCTTCATTTTACCCGTTTTGCCTTTTTCAATGAGTGCTTTAATCTGCGTATCCGTCAGCATACGCCCGTAATTCTCTTTCCATATAACGAATTTACAGCCCACGTTGTAATTCGAACATCCGTAACCTTTGCGTCCCATGAAAATGGAGCCTCCGCAACCCGGTCGTGGACATTTGGTGATGATACTCGAAGTTGTAGTAGCGGTCTTTGCTCCGCTTCGAGTTGAAGCCCTTGTTGTTGCAGTACTGCCACCTGATTTACCTGTACTTCGCCCGCCAGTTCGTCCTCTTGTTTTCGAAGATCCTTTTTGCGTGGTACTCTCACTCTCAAACAAGGTCTTCTCAGCACGAGATTGTACGCGAACCTTTTCTACGATCATCGTAGCGAATTTCTTCACATTCTCCATAAATTGCCCGTCGGCGGCGGTTCCTCGGGAGATCTCATTTAAGCGACGCTCCCAATGCCCCGTCATTTCAGGAGAGGTTAAAAGTTCGATACCTGCTCCCCTAATCAATTCGATAACGGTACGGCCTTTTAGCGTAAGTTGAACCTTTTTCCCCTGCATCTCCACGTATCCGACCTTTTTCAGCCGTTCGATGGTAGCAGCACGAGTTGCCGGAGTTCCCAGTCCAGATTCCTTCATCGCATCACGCAATTCCTCGTCCTCGATTTGCTTGCCTGCGCTTTCCATGGCCTTTAGAAGCGTTCCTTCCGTAAAATGCTTGGGCGGCTGTGTTTCTTTTTCCTTTACCATCGCATCCGAGCATACTACGCTGGCATCGGATTGAATGATAAAAGGCTCGTTCACTTCAATCTCTTCTTTATCCTCTTCTTCTTTGGCCGTACCTTTTCCATTCTTGGGCTTTTCCTTCTGCTGGTCGGCATAAATAATCTTCCAACCGAGACTTTTCTGTTCTTTCACCGACGTTCTGAAAAACTCATTTTCCACATCGGTTATGACCGTATGCATCTTATATTCTGCTGGCGGATAAAACTGCGACAGAAAGCGGCGAACGATCAAATCATATAACTTCTGCTCATCTGGCGTAAGTCCTGAAGCCTTACGATTGGTCGGCAGGATAGCATGGTGGTCATCTACCTTTGCCGGATTACATATAAATTTGTTGCCTTTATGAACCAAACTACGGTTTGCACCCTTTACCAGAGCGTCATATCCAGTTCCTTGCAAGGACGACAGGGTGTTGTGCATTTCGGGAATATTTTGCTCTGTCACATAGTTGGAATTCGTTCTCGGGTAAGAAATCACCTTGTGTTTTTCATAGAGAGCCTGTGCTACGTCCAAGGTTTTCTTGGCGGAAAAACCGTACTTGCCATTGGCCTCACGTTGCAGCAATGTCAGGTCATACAGCTTGAATGGATACTCCTTGGTATCCTTTACTTCGTAGGAGGCAATCCGCCCTTGTTTTCCTTTCACTTTACGCGCCAACATTTCTGCTTTAGCTGGATCGGTTAAGCGATCACCTTGCCAAAGACCCTTGTACGTCCTCTCCCCCTGCGAAAAATGCCCTTCGACTTGAAAAAACGTAACCGAGGAGAAAGCCTCAATCTGTTTCTGTCGATCATAAATGAGAGCAAGGACAGGGGTCTGTACTCGTCCAACAGAGAGGAGCACGTTATGTTTGGTCGTAAATGCACGTGAGCCATTCATCCCGATTAGCCAATCAGCTTCACTACGAGCTTTTGCTGCTCTCGTTAAGTTTTCATAGGCTGCGGCATCCTTCATTTCTGCGAATCCTTTCCTGATCGTTTCAGGGGTCAAGTCCGAGATCCACAGTCTTTTAACGGGTTGCTTCAATTTTAGATGTCGCTGAATGAGGGAAAAGATGTGTTGACCTTCCCTCCCGGCATCGCATGCATTAATCAGCAAATTGCTTCGTTTGGCCAACTGCCCGATTATTTTTAGCTGATCGATTGTTTTCCGATTGGGTACTAGCTTAAACGGCTCGGGAATGATAGGAAGATCATTGATGTTCCACTTTTTATATTTTTGGTCGTACGCCTCCGGTTCTGCCAGTTCAATTAAGTGCCCGATTGCCCACGTAATGATATATTTTTCACCTTCTAAATAGGTGCGGTTATTTTTCGCTTTAGGATCTATTGCGGCGGCAATATTTCGTCCCATGTCAGGTTTCTCCGCAATAATTAGTGTCTTCAAATGATAATCGCTCCTTCTAAAACTCTCTAAGCCTGTCGAGGTTCGGTCTAACGTTCTGGATTCCTCTCTATTTTACTACAAGTTAGCCAAGTAATCTCGTCCTGGCTGCGACAGCCCACTCGATTTTTGCCAACGCCTGGCAATGCGCCTCATTCATCTCTGCTGCAAAAGCTGTCTCCTCCATTCGTGTCAGCACATGCCATACATCGCTCTTGTTTTTGTACCAATCTAACGCCTTTGGTGGCTCATGGTGGATAGGTCTCCAAACTTGACGCAGCGTTGGGGAAAACAGCCGCTTTGCCCCTTGGCGCAGCTGACAGTTCATTAGCTTTACCTGATAAGACGTACCAGGAACTGTATCATGCACATCGTGAAAAAGATGGGGCCAATAATCTTTTCGCGAACCTGTGTGTGGCTGTTGCAATGCCCAAGCGTACGCTGCCTCCTGCCTATTCGCACCCCCGAACAGCAGATTGTACAGCCTTTTTCCCAAGCCGATTCTCTCTGGTAAGGAGGCAAAATGAAACACTCGCTCCCCCACGAGCTGCAAGATGCTTCTCTGCTCATCGACCACTTTCCGCTGGGGAAACAAGATCAAATTCAGTTGCAAAAGCTCCTGGAGAGCAAACGGGATGGTGCGGACAACTGAATTTTGATAGCTTGAGTCTTTCATAAGCTGCTCTTCCAAATAGTTTTGTTCATTGATGATCAAAGCAATGGCGAGCAGCTCTTTATCTGTGGTCTTCCAAAAATGATTCCAGATCGCCTGCATGAACGTAGAGACGCCCAGATGGGGCAGTAAATAAAAAAGGTTGGTCTGTCGCCTAACACTCTCTTCATACAGTAACAATTGAGGGTACGCATCGTGAAAAATCAGCCAGTTTCCCCGCTCCAAAAACGAAAAATAATCCTGCTGCTCTTTTGTCCGAAGCAAGCGAGGCAATAATTCTCCCCGCAAATCAGTCATACTCCATCCCGCATTGCGCGATACGAGATGTGCCAATAGCGCCCAGTGAACCTGTGGATGCTTTTGATAAAACGACAAATAAGCGCGCGTTCTGTCTATGTTGTCACGGTTGTGGGCGTGTGTCTCCTGTTTGATCTGCTCTACCGTTTTTTGATCCTGTGCTGGCAATGGTGCTGTCGCCGTACGGACTTTCCCCAGATTCATGGCAAGCGGCAGACGTGATGCGTATTGGTACCACGACAAACCCATCGATGCTCTTCCCCCTCTCTTCCTCAGGCGCCGTATTTTATCGGGAGGTGAATGAGTTGCGTGAAGTCCAGCAAGAAATCAACCGCATTCAAGCCTTTTTGTTACAGCGCCAACAAGAGGATGGCACATGGCGCTTTTGTCTGGAAAGCTCACCGATGACAGATTCTCACATGATCATCCTATTGCGCACGCTGGGGATTCATGATGAGCGTTTGGTGGAGAAGCTCACTGCTCACATCACGTCTCTCCAACACGATAATGGGGCATGGAAGCTGTATCCCGACGAGAAGGAAGGCCATCTGTCTACGACCATTGATTCGTATTACGCTCTGCTGTTATCAGGCAAATATACGAAGAACGAGCCGAGAATGGCTCTGGCTCGCTCGTTTATTTTGGAAAAGGGTGGGCTGACACAAGCAAACATGCTGACCAAATTTGCTACAGCCTTGACTGGCCAATACCAGTGGCCCTCGCATTTTCTCGTTCCCGTTGAGATTGCTCTCTTACCCCCGAGCTTCCCTGTCAGCTTTTACGATTTTGTCGGGTATGCACGTGTCCATCTTGCCCCCATGATGATTGTGGCTGATCGCAACTATGTAAAAAAGCCTGACAATGCACCAGACTTGTCCGATTTATACGCAGATACACCTATCTCTCGCGGTCTATATCCGCATCGATTCCTTGAGAATTTCCTCAAAGAGGGACAATCGTTTCTCGCTACCATCCACGATTCCTTGCAGCAGCTCCCCTTTTTACCCGGACAACTACACAAGCTCGCTCTACGTCGCCTGGAACAATATATTCTTGCGCGAATCGAGCCGGACGGTACGCTGTACAATTATTCGACCTCCACCTTTTTCATGATATTTGCGCTGCTTGCACGGGGGTTTTCTCCGAAAGACCCCCTCATTCAAAAAGCGATGCAGGGGCTTACGAATAGTGTCTATGATTATAAAAACGGTGCACACTTGCAGCTAGCTACTTCAGCCGTCTGGGACACAGCGCTCTTGACTTCTTCGCTGCAAAAAAGCGGACTTTCTCCCACGCATCCCGCGATTCAAAAAGCAAACCGCTACCTTCTCCGAAAACAGCAGCATACGTACGGTGACTGGAAAATTCGCAATCCAAATGGAAAGCCTGGCGGTTGGGGATTTTCTGATTACAACACCATGAACCCGGATATTGATGATACGACAGCTGCTCTGCGCTCTCTCCGCCTGCTGGCCCGTACGGATGTGACAGTAGCAGCCGCTTGGAAACGCGGTCTCGAATGGCTATTATCCATGCAAAACGACGATGGAGGCTGGCCTGCTTTTGAACGAAATACAGATGCTGATTTCATTCGCCACCTGCCCATCGAAGGGGCCAATACCGTCAGTACAGATCCGTCCTCTGCCGATTTGACAGGGAGGACCTTAGAATTCCTCGGAAACTATGCCGGACGAACATTGACTGACCTGCATGTAGAAAAAGGAGTCCGCTGGCTTCTCAAGCATCAAGAATCAGACGGCTCCTGGTATGGACGTTGGGGAATCGCTTACCTATACGGTACTTGGGCTGCCATTACCGGGCTGATGGCGGTTGGCTTTTCCCCTACTGATCCCGCCATCAAAAAAGCAGTGGCGTGGCTGGTTGCCAACCAAAATCCCGACGGCGGCTGGGGGGAATCTTGCCAAAGTGACCTAAAGAAAACGTACGTCCCCCTCGGAGCAAGCACTCCCTCGCAAACAGCATGGGCAATCGATGCACTGATAGCCGTGTCATCTAAGCCGACGGCAGAGCTGCAACGAGGGATTCACTATTTGCTCACTCACAATCAAGCAAATGACTGGACGACTCGCTACCCGACTGGCGGGGGACGCCCTGGAGGCACTTACTTTGCTTATCACAGCTATCGTTGGATTTGGCCGTTGCTGACTCTCAGCCACTATCAGGCCAAATACGCGAATGCGTAAAAACCGCCGCTACCCTCTTCGCAAACCAAGGTCTAATGGCTGGAGAGGAACCTGGGGGGAATAAATCACGGAATGTGGCGGCGTATCAAAAATAGAGAAGCAGGAAAGTACATCGGTGTCCCCAATCAGCACAATCGACGACTTAGTTACTCCTCCAAAGCTGAAATCACCGACGTCTATTTTTTTATTCGTCACCTTCATATTCATAGAACTTTTTCTCCTTTTCCTAAACTCGCGCCTATCCATACATCGTATGCTACTCACATGAGTTCGGTCGCAAAAACAGGTATGAACACCCAATGGCCTACGACATACAATACAGAGAGGATCTCTCCCAAAAGGATGTGCCGAACATGCCAGCATTCGTTGGAGTCATCAATGTAAACAACGTGGGCGGCGTTTTCAATGTCGGAGACGTCCGTAAAATCGCACCTACCACTTATGCCAAAACCTTCGCGGGTGGAGGATCATTCAATTCTGGTACCAATCTGTCCTTTAAAATTCCACGTAGCGTCGTCTACGTCAATGAACAATCCGATAATGATATCCCGCTTTTTGTAGAAGAAACGAACGATTTCAGGGCAAAGGGACGCGATTTCGCATGAATTTTTTTGTGACGCAACATATCGTAATCAATTCGCTCAAGATCGAAGGCATAAGCAACTCTTCCGTGTGCCAAATAGGAAGCGCTGGGATTATTAAGCCCGTATCCAAGCTGTACAACACCGGCGGATACACAGAGCCAGCTCCACAGGTGGGGCCACTGCCCAGAACCAGTTTGGAAGAATTCGTGCCCCTCATTCCATTGGTTCAGCCTTCACTCATACGCCCAGGTTTTTTTTCACGGCTTGGCTAATTCGTTGTATGCTAGATGAAGAAGGATGGTCGTCATGTACATGGATCCCGAAATGATGAAGTATCTTCAACAGTTACATGACTATATACAATTGCAAAACAATAAGATCGAGAATTTGAAGCAAATGATTGAACAGCTACAGCAAGATGTAAATGATCTCAAGGAAAAACAGATTCCTTCCGTCATCAAAAACGAGTACAAATTCGATCTGCTAAAGGTCGAGCGACTGGAAGGGACTCTCAATATCGGTTTAAATCCAAAAGGAAATGATGCAGGAATCGGTGATTTTTCCATCAATCAGTCGATGGATATCCCTAATCCGCATCAAAGCAATCCCCCACTTTTTGCCCGTGTCCAGAAAGAAATTTATCAATACTTAGAGTCAGATGCCTACCTCGTTCTTGAAAGAATCGAGACAGAGTGCAATTATCCACTCGATAACAATTATCGAGCGTTTATCTTGGATGACATTAAAAAGCAGATCGATCAACGGATTAAGTATTATCTGAGCGAGCTTTCGACCGATGAACTAGAACCAGAGCAGCTCGATGTTTTCGTACAAAATACCGTCCAAAAAGTGAAACGGGATATCGACAAGACCTGCGAAACATTCCTGAAAAATTTGCCTCGTGAGGTGAACGAACCATGATGAGGTATCAAGTGATAAACGAAGCCATTTGTGTAAAGAGGGTCTCCGTCAGTGCTCTCACTTCTACCGCTTCCTTGTTTATTGGGGACACACAGACAGTAGACCTTAGAGCGATTTATGAAACGCCACCCGAAAAAATGATTGTCGGAGCCACGATCCCGATTGATACTGCCATACCTGCTTCATAAGGAGGATGTCACCATGTACCGAAGGACCAGTCATGTCCATAAGCTGGATGTTCTCTCGGTCGATACCTCATCTGTTCTGCAAATAGGTGATTCCCGGCAGATTGATGCTGTCACGAACATATTAGCCGTCCAACGTGAGCAGGCCATCTTCTATGAAAATGAATTTATGTTTGAGAATTACTCGGCCTTTTCCGTTCCTTTAACTCCCCCTAGTCTCTCAGATACGATTTGCATCGATACGTTCCACGACTGCCCGTACATTTTCATTCGAAAAGTGGAAGTCCCTTTCGTCGCAGGATCCTCTGTCGTCCATGTTGGTTCGAACGAATCCATAAAACTCGAAACTCGAGTCGTAAATATTCGTCACATTTTCCGAGAAGAGCCAAAAACTGGAGGGAGGGAGTAAGCTTTGCCTTCTGTCATTGGAGCTGTCAATATCAATAACAATTCAGGTACCGTTAACTTCGGAGACACCCTCAACATATCGCCAAAAACAGCCGCCAAGACATTCTCCGGTTCAGGAGGCGGCAACACAGGTAACGTCGTAAATACGCTCAATGGTGTCAACGCAACCAATACTTTGGACCCCAATGTCGTCGATCAACCGATGTTTGGGAACATCTAATCCTTGCAGTGTTAATGTTTTTTCATTGACACTGTTTTTATTTTGGCCAAAAAGCGAAACAAAAAAGGAGGCACGAGGCCTCCCTGACTACAATATTTCAATATACCCTTCTGTTCCATGCACGCGAATTCGTTGTCCGTCTTTTATCAGTGTTGTAGCCTTTTCCACGCCGACAACAGCTGGTAAGCCATATTCACGCGCGATAACTGCTCCATGGGTCATCAGTCCTCCAACTTCGGTGACTAGACCTTTTATGGATACAAACAACGGTGTCCAGCCAGGATCAGTAAAGGAGGTGACTAATATATCGCCATCTTCTAAATCAGCATCTTCCATATTTAAGATGACGCGTGCTCGCCCCTCTATGACTCCGGTTGAAACAGGTAGACCTACAAGCGCATTAGCTGGCAGATTTTCTCGCTTGTACTGACCAACAATAATTTCACCATCAGACGTAATTACACGTGGGGGAGTCAGTTTTTCAAAAAACTTGTACTCATCTTTTCGTTTGTTGATGATCTGATCATCCAATTTATTTGTGCGTACGACCTCATGAAGCTCTTCAAAAGTGAGATAGTATATATCGTCTTTTTCATGAATGACCTTTGTTTGTACGAGTTGTTCAGCTTCTTTCAGTAAAGCCTGCTTATAAACGAAGTAGCGATTCATCATGCTGTACTTTGGATATTCTCGATAGCCGATGAAATTCCGGATGAGGTCGATCATTTGTTTGGTTTCTTTTGCTTTTTGTTCACCATCCGGTAATTGCATGAGTCGCGCTAATAGCTCACGTTCTTTTTCCAAAGCTTCCTGTCGCCCTTGTTCGAATTTCCGTTTGCCAGCATTCGGTTCAAAGTTTTTGATGTTACCTAGAATCATGGGGACAAGCATGATTGGTTTTTCACTCCAACGCGTTTTCGTTATATCGATTTCTCCCGAACATCGCATCCCGTATTTCGTGAGATAGGCATAGATTGCGTCTTGCGTCTCCTGTCCACCTTCAAACTGAATCAGTTCATGTAAAAAGTTATCATCTTTGACATGCTGTAAAAAATCAATGACTTCTGGATAAGGACGAACGATATCCGCAACCTCCATGAGCGCCAGACCCATTTCCGAAGTAATATTGTTTGGCACAGATTGAGAAAGCGTGTCGGCTACGTTTTTTTCCCCCAACCACTCGTTTATTTTTTCATTGATCCATTTTGAAGCGTTCATCGCAGCCGTAATCACACCTATGTTTTGTGGATCAAATAAAATCTTCCTTAATTGCTGGATGTCTTCCCGAATAAAATCAAATAAGTCCGGTCCTGATTTCGTTTGGATGTTATGCCTTACCTCTTCGATCGATCTTTGCGTACGCTTTATCAAATCAGAAACAATTGTCGGATCGTTTTCGAATTGTTCTTGAAAACCCCAAAACGACATGCCTTTATTGCTTTTATCGGGATTCTGTTCTATTTTGAACGATTGTATAAAATCGCCACGCTCTATGATGGTCATAAGTGCATCTTTGATAAGCGGATCGGATTGTCCCAGGGTATCTAATATAGTTTGTCTGCTGTCAGGTGAAGCCAACATTTTTGTAACATCAACAAACAATCTTCCACCTGCTCTGCTCATCGGTGCAGGAGTCGTTAACAGAAAAAAAGACAGCCCCAATGGCTTCATGGGGTCGGTCATCATTTGTTGATGGCCAACAGATACATAGACGTGATTTTCTTGATCATTCGCTTCAGGGATCGGGTATAAAGTCGTGATCGGCCGACTCTGGACAATATAAAAGGTGTCATCACCGAAACACCATTCGATATCTTGCGGGGACCCAAAATAAGCTTCGATCTGTCTTCCAATGCGTGCCAGTTGTAATATTTGTTCATCGGCTAGTGTTTGCGTCTTTTGCTGATCAGGACCGATCTGCTTTGTCTCTGTTCCGCCTTCTTTTCGTCCATAGATAGCCAATTTTTTGGTCGCTATCCGCTTATCGACGATTTCTGCTTCCCGCACTTTATAACAATCAGCGGAAACCAGTCCAGAGACCAGTGCCTCTCCAAGTCCAAAACTGGCATCGATGGATAGCAACTTCCGATTGGATGTAATAGGATCAGCGGTAAATAAAATCCCGGAAGCCTGTGGGAAAACCATCTTTTGAACGATAACGGATAAATAAACGTGACTGTGGTCAAATCCATTTTGCATACGGTAGATGACCGCGCGATCCGTAAAGAGGGAAGCCCAGCATCTGCTGATGTGCTGCAAGATTGCTTCTTTGCCAATGATATTTAAATAGGTGTCTTGTTGACCGGCAAAAGAGGCATGTGGTAAATCTTCAGCTGTCGCACTAGAACGTACTGCATAAGCATGCTCCTCTCCAAATTGGGAGAGATAGTGAGTAACGGCTTTCACAACATCGGAAGGAATCTCTGCTTCCATAATACTCTCTCGAATCTTCCTGCTGATTTCTCCAACTTGTTCTCGGTCTTGTACTGTTAACATGGTTAGTTGATCCAACAATGCATGATACATGTCGTTTGATTCGACCATCTTTTGATATCCCACTGTTGTCACGCAAAATCCCTCTGGTACTTGTATTCCTTGAATTTTTGATAATTCCCCTAAATGTAACCCTTTTCCGCCAACGAGCAAAAGCTGCGTCTTTTTCATTTCCTGAAAACCGAGAACCAAAGAACTCATTCAATATCTCCCCTAACCATTCAAATGAGAAAAAACATTTGACAAGAGTTCAGCAGCATGATACGATTATGATATAAGATGCAATAATTATGATCACACAAGCAATAACAGGCGTGATCTGATTATATCATCGCGTCTGTTTATGTGCAATAAAAAGAACCTGGCGGAAAAATCCAGGTTCTTTTTTGATGTTTCGACTACACCTGCTGTTACAAGCTCGCCTTAAATGTTGTTTTTCCTTCGTTCGCAGCCCCACCACGCATCAAATAGATTTCTAACAATCCGTCCTGATATTGGGCCCTCATCCCTTTTGAACTGACGGAAACCGGAAGAGCCAGCTTTCGATAAAAGGGGCCGTAGCTTCTTTCCCCTTGTGTACGAATCCCCTGGTGCTCATTCCCCTTGATGATCCCCTTGACCTCCAACCACCGTTGCTCGGAGAGAGTAATCTCCAGACTATCGCGATCGAAGCCCGGCAGTTCACAGGAAACAATGACCATTTGCTCTGATTGGAAGATATCCGAGACTGGGGAAAAATGCGAATCGTCAGCCTGCACGAATCGCATCGGTTTTTCCTTCGTCTTTTTTTTTCTCTTTTTCACGGGTGGTACAGTTGGCGCGGCGTCAGCGGCCGTTTTTTGTGCAGCTTGCTTATTAAGCGTCGCGATATTCTCCCAAAAGTTTGTATCCAGCACCTGTCCCATCTGGCTCAATGCTTTCCACGGGTGATCAGGGTTAAAACCGAGCTTGGACAAACTTTCGGATGCTTTTTGCAACTGCTTCATGGTCTCTTGCAGATTTTTCATCACGTACACACTCCCCTTCCCAGCAGAGGCAAGACAGTCTATGTATGATAGAATATGTTCTTTTGCCTGGGGGGTGTGCTCAAGATCATCCAGTTTGCCCGATGTCAGCACTATCTGTCGCCGGTGCAGGCGGAGCCAAAATATCTGGTGGCGGCATATTACTATCCGTCGGCGCAGGATTGAGTTCGCCATTGCCATCTGGAACAGTTGGTGGTGTTACAGGCTCCTGTTTCGGTTCTGGATTAGTTTTTGGTGTTGTCGCTGGTTTTGGTGTTTTTGGCTGTTCTTTTGTCCCTGTTGTAGACTTAGGATTTGAAGCTGGCGTTCTCTTCTCCGCTTTCATTTCGACCTTTGCTACTTCTGCTATAGCTGCATCACTGAGCGTTTCGCCCGGTCCGGCTACACCCACTTCTGTTTGCAGGGCAGTTCGGACCGCTTGCATGTTTTCCCTCGGCCACAAGGAATAAGGAGAACTCCAGATCGCCCCATTATTCAATGTAACCATGTTGCTTGACGAAAAGCTGGCAAAATCGAGTGCCAATCCTTTAATTTGGTCTGTCGAGAGGTCGGTTTTGATATGCTTACCAACGGTATCCAGCACAGCTGTCAAACTCGTTAATCCATCCATCGACATGCTCTTTTCTGCCACGGCACGAATCACCTGCTGCTGTCTACGGTTGCGATCGAAGTCGCTCGAGTTGTAAGCGTCTCCACGTCTGTCGATGCGATGACGGACGAAGCCGAGTGCCTGCTCGCCGTTCAATACTTGTTTCCCTTTTTTCAAATTGCGGTATACACCTTGCTTCGGCAATTCGTATACGAGATCTCGATCTACGTCAACCGTAATGCCACCTAGCTTGTCAATGACCGCTGTAAAGCCTTCAAAGTCAAGCTGCACATAATGCTCAACCGAGATCCCCAGCATGTGATTCAACGTTTTTTTAAGCATCGTCATGCCATTTTCTGTGACAGGCTTCCCTTTGAATTCTGCATCTTTCCTAATATTTTCCCCTAATGCAAATACTTCATTGACCTTGTGATAGCCTGGATAGCCTGGGATTTGAACGCGGGTATCACGGGGCAACGATACCATGCTCAGCTTTTGCGTAACCGGATTGGCGACTGCGACGACCAGAACATCTGTGTTCAACATGCCGATGTTTTTGCGCGTATCCACCCCGACAATGACAAAGGCGATTGATTTCTTTTGCTCATACGGCTTTTCAACAACAGGTTGATCCGGCAACTTGTAAGGGTCGGCTGTTACAACATCTAGGGTCTTGTCTAACTGGTTAAGGGCGAAGCCTGCTCCTACGGCCAACAAACAGAGGAATAAGCAACCCGCCAAGAGCAGATACATCCGCTTGCTTCGCTGGCCACGCTTCATCCGTTTACGCGGCTGTTTTGCAGGAGCTTGAGGCTTGTCATTCTTGGCTTGCACGTTCGGTTCACTCCTTTTTCGTATCACGGGGTCCATAGTGCTTTGGGCTTTTCATTTTTCAATATATTCTGGAAAACTTTCGCCTCATTTTACCACAATCTTCCGTTAAAATGTAGAATCCTGCCGATTCAAATCGAGCGGTTTTCCCTTTGAGTTCTTGCACTTGCGAATCGAAACAGGTAGTCTAAAACTGAGGAAAATCGGATAGATGAATAAGGGAATCGGAGGGACTTGAGAGTGGAACACATACAGGTGCTGATCGCAGGTGGCGGCATCGCAGGGTTGTCCGCAGCAATATGGTGCCAACGATTAGGTCTTTCTTGTCTTCTTATCGAAAAAACGGATAGACTCGGCGGCCAACTGCATCACATTTACAACGAGATTACCGACTTTCCGCCCCTTGTATATGACCAGGGAGCTGCCCTTGTAAAGGTATTGATCGAACATCCTTTCATCCAGCAGCAAAACATACGATTCAACGAAACCATTCTTTCCATTGATCAGGAAACGAAACAGGTGACCACTTCAAAATCCGTTTATCGTGTCGACTATTTACTCATTGCTACAGGCGTTGGTTGGAATGAAATCCCGACCCTAGCTGGTTGTCCGAGCGTCCTGTCGCCTTGGTTTTCTACAACTGCCCAAGCGCACACCATCGCCGGGCAAGATATCGCCGTAATTGGCGGAGGAGATCGTGCATTAGAGAGTGCTGCGAATTTGAGTTTACATGCCCGACAGGTCTATCTGTTGGTTCGGAGCAAAAAGTGGCGTGCTCGGCCGGAGTGGCAAAAGAAAATCACAGGCCTCCCCAACATTCAAGTCCTGTGGGAAACACAAGTTAGCGACTATCAGGACGTAGAGGCACGGACTGTTTTGTCACTCAACTCTACGCGAGAAGGAAATCCGGAGACGATCGTAGTCGATTGGATTTTGCCACGAATTGGCGTTCATGGAAACACAGCCGGTCTCAAAGGCTTGGACACGTTTGGCGATGAATATTTGCAAACCGATTCGTATCAACGAGTCAACTCTCCATGGATATACGCAGTCGGAGACGTGAGCAATGGTGCCGCTTATGCGAGTTTGTCTCTAGCAGTTGGTCAAGCGATGAAGGCGGTCAAACATATTTCCTTGCAAATCCAAAACACCAAATCAATGAGCCTGTAGAAGGAGAGCATTGCATGTACGCTTTTAACGACGATTTCGGCTTACCTGTCAAGCTAACCTTTTCCCCAGAAGAATATCGTAACCACCAAGCCGGTCACGTGCTGATCTTTGCTTTTTATCAAGGTAAGCTGTTATTTACGCGCCATCGTAAACGCGGTGTGGAGCTACCAGGGGGAAAAGTAGAACCGGGTGAAAGCAGCCTGGCAGCAGCAGTGCGTGAGGTCTATGAAGAAACTGGCGCCATTCTGGAAGGGATTGAGCGCATCGGACAGTACACCATCGACGACTCGATGCGAAAAGACATTTATATCGCCAAGGTAGCGCATTATACAAACCAGCCAAGTGGCTCCGATGTGCTTGCCACCATTGTGTTTGCGGATATCCCGCGGGATGTAAAAGGCAATCAGGAGTTTAGTCGCATTTTGCAAGATGATGTGTATCCGCTCGCACTCGAACGAGCTTTGCGTCATCCGTTCGCTGAGTCCTAGCCATCATAAACAGGCTTGTCCCTACCGGTCTCCGACATTGTATTCGGTGAGACTGACCGGCAGAGACAGCCTGTTTATTGTTTTTCCTTTTCCTTCTTTCCCGACAACACACGCTTGACGAGCTCATTTGGGTCAAAACCATACCTTTCGATGGCTCTCTCACGTTGTTCCTCATGTACCGTTTCCGGTTCAATTCCCAATACCTCTGATAGTTGCCGCCACGCTTTCGTCTCGCTATCTTTTGTCCCCTGTCCTTGCTGCTCGACCTGCTTGGGCTTCAAGAAAAAGATCGCAACTACTGCGAAAACGAGCGATAAACCTGCGATCGATAGAAACATGACCGTTCGGGAAATTCCGAGCAACCAGGTAAAAATAGGCGGGCCAATTGCAACACCGATAAAACGGACACCGCTATACAAAGAAGTAATCATGCCCCGCTCTGTTTTTTGTACAGCCCCAACGATCATGGAGTTCAAGCACGGTAAAATCATCCCCGTCCCCACGCTGCCGATGACCAAAATACCAATCAAAATATAAGCCCCTTGGACAAAGCTGGCCAGAACGTAAGACGTAGCCAACAAAAACATGCCGATTATCACAAACAGACGCATCAGCTTCAGCTTCTTTTTAATGATGATTCCTGTCACGTATGCCGCTATACTCATTACGAGTAAGGGAATCGCCAAAAAGAAGCCTTTGATGACACCATCAATCTTGTATTTTTCCTCCAATAAATCAGAGAGGTAAAACAGTACACCAAACAACGTGAACAAGCAGATGCTCCCTATAAAAAACGCGGGGACAAGCCATTTTCCATGCTGCTTGAACACTTGCGCGATCGAATGCATGTACTGCTTGACGGGGAGCGGCTTCTTCTCCTGTTTCTTTTCCTTGGTCAAAAATAAAAACATCAGGAGGACGACCCCACAAATAATCGGAAAAGCTAAAAAGACCATGTACCAAGAAATGAGAGCTAGCAAGGAGCCAATAATCGGACTTAATACTTTTCCCATCCCATTGGATGTCTCCAAGAGCCCCAATGCCCTACTCTCCGATGCGCCATCGAACAAATCCCCTACCAATGCCATCGCGATGGGGGCTGTTCCGGCGGCACCGATCCCCTGCAGGACACGCCCCCCCATGATGGCCATATAAGGTTGATCGATCCACAACGCGGCAAGCCCTGCGACCAAACCACCCAAACCATACAGGGCAAGGGAGAGGATAATGACAATTTTTCTCCCAAATCGATCCGACAAATAGCCGGCAAAAGGGATAACAATACCTGCTGCAATCGAAAAAGCGGTGATCAACAAGCTCGACTGTAAGGAAGTGAGCTTCATTTCCGTTTTCATTGTAGGCATTACAGGGATCAGCATCGAGTTGCCAAGCACCATCACTAATGGAACCCCGACAAGCCCAATTAGGTTTTTCGCATTTTGTGCCATACGAAACTCCTTGTCTTACGCATAAGCGCTACCGTCCCAGCGCAACGCGTTAATAATCTCCCAGTCAGGTTCAACACCTATTCCCACGCCACTGGGTAGCGTCACTTCGCCATTTATGGGTCGCAGCGGAAACAATTGTGTAAAGGGGTTCTCCATTACGTCCCATTCGACAGGCTCAATGGGATGGCTATCCATTTTGGTCCATGCTAACAAGCAAGCTTGTGCAAATAACGTATACAATCGTGCCAGCGAGCCATCAAAGGAATGCGGAGACACGCGATAACCAAACTGACGGGCCATTTGCAAATGTGTTCGATAATCGTCAATGCCCCCTGTATGCATCAGGTCAGGCTGTGCAATATCGACGGCCCCCTCCTTATACAAGGGTAAAAACTGTGAGCAACGGATCAAGTTTTCTCCGCCAGCAAGCGGAATGGATAAATACGAACGAAGCTTGACATATTCGTTTGTACGATCCATAGGCATCGGCTCCTCCAGCCAAAGCCAATTGCCATAACGGGAAAAAAGCCCTGCCCACTTCCTTGCAGTCGCACAGTCGTAGCTCTGATTGGCATCTATTGCTACTTGGACTTTCTCAGGAAGCAAATTCATCAGTTTTTCAATGTGCGTCTGATCCTCTTGAACAGAGCGCCCGCCAATCTTTACTTTCACCATATTGAAGCCATCGTCGACTTGCTGGCTAACTTGCTTCCATGACTGTTGCATCCAGTCATCTGTTTCACGATAGGATTGGAGGGAGGCATATACCGGGATACTAGAATGAATCTGCCCTCCCCACAGTTGGCACACAGATAACCCCACCGCTTTCGCCAAAATTTCCGTAAAGGCCATACTGACACCTGAAGCCGATCGCTGATGCCACTTTCCTATGACATCGACAATAGCTACTCTGTCATCCACCTCCTTCCCCAGCAAGTACGGAATGATGCGCTCACTAAAGCCCTTGTGGAGCGTGGGCAGCCAATCAATAATTTCTCCCCAGCCATCTATTCCAGCCCGTGTGATAATCCGAATGAGATAACTCGTTCGATAACACTTATACCCATTCGCATCACCGTAAGCTTGCGATAGACGATGAAGAAGCGGATACGTTTCCACGCGCTCAATTTGCAGGTCTGCGATCGCTACCTGATCACGAATAGTCATCCATGCCCTCTCGCTCTGCTTGCTCTCCCTCATAGTCGTCATAGGAGAGGAAGTTTCCTTTTCCTTCTCCTTTTCTCATGTACTCCTCATACGTCCCGCTTCTCATAAAATGCACACTGTCCGGTCCGTGATAGCCCTCAATATCGGTATAACCGATCTCCTCTACGGCTTCTACAAAACCATCCGGCTCATTGCTCTCGATATACATTTCGTCGTAATCCGTTTTGTCGGGTCCCTGGTACGAAAAAGGCGTGCTGGATGTCCCCCATGACTCGACAATTTGCCAAGCATCCTCACCGTCGAATCCGTTTTGTCCTTCTTTTTCATCTAAAGACGTACGTCCGAATGGTGGCTGCAAAAACTCCTCTTCAATCGGACGTGACTCATTGACTATTGGCGCTGGTGCGTGCTCCTTACACGTTTGTGACTGTGGCAATGCTTCCAGTCGCTCCACAGGTATTTGCTCTCCACAGACGGTACACAGGCCGTAGGTGCCTTCCTCCATACGCTGTAGCGCTTGATCAATCTCTTTTAACGTCTCACGATCGAGACTGTCTAGAGCCAAATCTTTTTCCCGTTCAAACATCTCGCTGCCGATATCTGCCGGATGATTATCGTACATGGAGAACTCCTGCAAAGAGGTTGTCATCGGTTCTCTCATGCCATAATGGTCCTGTACGCGGTCTTCCAGTTCTTTTTTCTGTTCCAGCAGCTTTTCCCGGAAGCTGGCCACCATCTTTTGGTCCACGCTGTACACCACCTTTGTTTGGTTTCCTCAACAGGTAGTATGTCTTGGTCCCGAAGGAAATATGACCAGCAAAAAACCTGCCACCCCCAAAGGGAATGACAGGTTGATCAACCGATTTTATTCTGTTACATGTGCGTAATGTTGTTCGACGACATCAGCACAACGTACGCAGAGCGACGCGTGCGACTCGCGAGTGCCAACATCAGGTTTTACTACGCGGCAACGCTCGCATTTTCCACCGTCTGCGGCAGAGACCACAGCAGCAATTCCTTCGAGTTGTACCGCTTCTGCCGGAGCAGACCCGCTGTGTACATCCACGTGAGCCACGATGAACAGGTCAGCGAGATCGTCCATTGCTGCCAATGTTTTCGCAACTTCTTCCGTTTGTGGGTACAGAGCCAGCTTGGCATCAACGGAGTTACCGAACACCTTGTTGCGGCGCGCTTCTTCCATGGCTTTAAGAACCTCGTCACGGATCGCCAGGAACGCATCCCATTTGCTCTCTGCTTCTGCTGCAAAGCTGAGATGTTGTTCGTCGCCTTCTGGCATATCTGTCAACTGCACACTCTTCTCTTCCACTCCTGGAATGAACGCCCACACCTCGTCGGCTGTATGCGGCAAGAGTGGAGCAACCAGCTTCACCAGACTGAGCAAGCAATCGTACATCACTGTCTGTGCAGCACGTCGTTTCAGACTGTCTGGTGCTTCTACATACAGGCGATCCTTACAAATATCCAGATAGAACGCCGACAAATCAATCACGCAGAAGTTGTGAACCGCATGGAAAACGGTATGGAACTGATATTCATCGTACGCTTTGCGTGTACGCTTCGCAACTTTTGCTGCTTTCGCCAGAACATAACGATCCAGCTCTCCCAGCTCTTCATACGCTACGCGGTCTGTTGCTGGATTAAATCCATCCAGGTTACCCAACAGGAAGCGGAACGTATTGCGGATTTTGCGGTACACCTCAGCGATCTGGTTTAGAATCGCATCGGAAATGCGCACATCAGCCTGATAATCAACAGAAGCTACCCACAGACGCAAGATATCTGCGCCCATCTTGTCAATAACTTGTTGAGGCACGATGACGTTACCAAGAGATTTGGACATTTTGCGTCCTTCTCCATCCAATGCAAAGCCATGGCTCAGGACGGATTTGTAAGGAGCAGTGCCATACACGGCAACCCCTGTCGAGAGAGAAGAGTTAAACCAGCCACGATACTGGTCAGAGCCTTCCAGATACATGTCAGCTGGCCAAGCAATGCCTCTTTCGCGCAAAACAGCCTGGTGGCTGGAACCGGAGTCGAACCAAACGTCCATAATATCCGTTTCTTTGCGGAAATCGTTGCAATCGCATTTGGTGCAAGAAAGCCCTTCTGGAACGAGCTCATTTGCTTCACGGGAGAACCATACTTTCGATCCTTCTTTGCGGAAAAGATCAGCAACATGGTTGATCGTCGTGTCGTTAATGATCGGTTCGTTACATGCTTTGCAATAGAAGATTGGAATCGGTACACCCCAGACACGCTGACGGGAAATGCACCAGTCGCCACGATCCGCAATCATGTTAGCCAGACGAGTTTCTCCCCAATGCGGAATCCATTTTACATTTTTAATCGCTTCGAGCATTTGCGTACGGAATCCGTCGATCGATGCGAACCATTGCTCTGTCGCGCGATAAATAACCGGTTTTTTCGTACGCCAGTCATGTGGGTAAGAGTGCGTGAAGAAACTGAGCTTCAAGAGTGCTCCGTTTTCTTTCAGCTTTTCGGTAATCACTTTGTTGGCATCTTCATAGAATAGACCTTCAAAGCCTGGTGCTTCATTGGTCATTTTACCTTCGTGATCTACCGGGCAAAGGACACCCAAATTGTATTTTTGACCAACGTTAAAGTCATCTTCCCCGTGTCCTGGAGCAGTATGAACGCAACCAGTACCTGCATCCAAGGTTACGTGCTCACCCAGGATGAGTGGAGACTTGCGATCATAGAACGGATGCTGCGTTTCTATACCTTCCAGTTCTTGACCTTTAAAGGTCGCAAGAATCTCTACGCCTTCCCAGCCAATTTCTTTGCTCGCGGCTTCAATCAGACCGTTGGCTACCAGGAATTTGCGGCCATCTACCTTCACGACGTTGTACTCGAGTTCAGGGTGCAAGCTGATCGCTAGGTTTGCTGGCAATGTCCACGGAGTCGTTGTCCAGATCACAACACCTGTCTCTGTGTCCAGCTTGCCTTTTCCATCTGCTACTTGGAAGCTGACGTAAATAGAAGGAGAACGCTTGTCTTTGTATTCGATTTCTGCGTCAGCCAGAGCCGTCTCAGAAGACGGAGACCAGTATACGCAGCGCAGACCTTTGTAAATATAACCCTTCTTCGCCATTTCACCGAATACGCGAATTTGGTTGGCTTCATACTCAGGCAGGAGTGTTACATAAGGGTTTTCCCAATCTCCACGAACGCCCAGACGCTTGAATTGGTCGCGTTGCTTGTCGATATAGGACCAAGCATATTCTTCACAGCGCTGGCGGAAATCGTTCACTTCGATGCTACGACGATCCAGCCCTTGTGCATTGATAATCGCTTGCTCAATCGGCAAACCATGTGTATCCCAGCCTGGGATGTACGGCGCATAAAAGCCTGCCATGGATTTATAGCGAACGATGAAGTCCTTGAGGATTTTGTTCAGTGCGTGACCAATATGAATGTCTCCATTCGCATATGGAGGGCCATCATGCAAGACAAATGACGGGCGGTCTTTTGTACGATCCAACACTTGTTGGTAAATATTTTGCTCTTCCCATACCGCTTGCATCTGTGGCTCGCGGCTTGGCAAATTGCCACGCATAGGGAAATCGGTTTTTGGTAGCGCTAAAGTTTTGCTGTAATCCATGGCCTGATTCACTCCTTAAATAAATAAAAGCCTTCACTCATCCCCTAAAAGGGACGAGAGAAAGCTCCCGTGGTACCACCCTGATTGAACAAACCCGTACGACAAAAAAGCCTGCATCGGATTCGTTCCACTTCACTCATTCGTAACGGGAATGACGCGCTCACTTACTCACCTGTTCAACCATCAAGGTTCACCGGTTTTCGGATATTGAACTCCCGGGTGATTTTCTGCGAAAGCAACTGGCCGGGTTTTCACCTTTTCCCGACTCTCTAGGCAGTGCTGGCTCACGTACTCTTCCCGTTCATCGTCTATGATTTGTGATTTATTTCAAAAAAGTTGTCTTTCATTATAATACCATCATTGCTCGAACGTCAATGATTTATTCAACTGTCACAGCAGAATCAGCCTGTGGCTGTTCGATGCTGTCCCAGTCGCCATTCTCCAGCATTTCCAGTTGCGCTTCCAAAAGCGTCCGAAAGCGCATACGGTAAACCGAAGCACGTTTTTTTAATTCTTCGATTTCGATTGCGATTTTGCGCGACTTCGCCAATGCTTCATTGACGATTCGGTCTGCATTTTTCTCCGCTTCTTTTAGGATGAGCTGCGCTTCCTTGCGGGCATTGGACTTCACATCCTCTGCTGTCTCCTGCGCCACCAGAATCGACTTGCTCAAATTTTCTTCCAAACTCTTATAGTAATCTACGCGCTCATTTAGAATGGCTACGCGCTCTTCCTGTTCTTTTTTCTCTTTTATCAAGAGCTCAAAATCTTTGATCACCTGATCGAGAAATTCGTTCACTTCGTCAATGTTATACCCACGAAAGCCTGTGCTGAATTCCTTATTGTGTATATCCAACGGCGTTAATGGCACATGAACCCCCCACTTTTCCCGATAATTCGTCTCTAATCATTTCGACAGGATTAGCAGTGTTTCCTGCCGTATTTTACAATTTTTTGCGCCTTGGTCCATCTTATGTAACCAGTCCGACAATCATTCGAATTCGTCCGCTACGCGTTGGACCTGCTACCTCAAGAATTTTGAACCGACCATAGCCTGCAAGAGATACCATATCCCCCATCTGGAGTTGATAAGACGGGTCTTCGATTACTTTCCAGTTGATTTTTACTTTTCCCGCTCGAATTGGCACCAGGGCTTTTGCGCGAGACATATTGTGTACTTCTCCGATGATCGCGTCAATTCGACCTGATGGGACGGTGATTGTTTTTTCTACAAACATGGGTGCAGGCGGTGTGAACGCCTCCCATGCTACCCGCTCAAACTGAACAGATGTCCGGTGAATTTGCGTCACCTGCGCACAGACAAAATCAGCAACTTCCTCTGCTACAATCGCATAGCTGCCCGCTGAATCTGTCAGCATATCTCCGAATTTCTCCCGCTTCATCCCGACACCCAGCATCGCCCCCATCACATCTCGATGCTCCAGCACATGAAAGCGCTGATCTGCCTTGATTGCCAATAAGGTAAGGCGATAATCATCAGGTTCGACTGGGAGGTACTCCGGATGGATGATAATACGAACTCGCTCGGCACCTTCGTATCCTCCATATGGAGAAACCTTCACATCTCTTACTTGTGAGGATAGACTCTGAAAAATCAGCAACTGCCTCGGGTCTACAAAATCAGTAAGGCGCATGGCCTGCTTCCGCTCTACTTGCGTCAGCATTTCCAGCGCCCGTTCAACAAAGGGACGTTCTTCTTTTGAAAAATGGTCAAATATGCTCATCGTTTCACTCGCCTAGAACATGATTTGTTCCAAAATGGCGTACAGGCCAGATTGGGCAAGACGCAGGGCAATCAATGCGACAATCGGGGAGATATCGATGAAGCCGAGCGGTGGGATAAACCGGCGAAATGGCGCCAAATAAGGTTCAACCAGTTTTTCCAGTAACTGACCGATGCCTGTACCTCTCATTTGAGGAACCCATGACATTAAAATGTAAGCAATAATCATGTATTGATATACCGTAAAGGCAAAATTTAAAATCGAAATGACAGCAGTCATTAGCTCACCCTTTTACATTCGTCTTAAATGGCTACTCTTCCAGCACACTGGAGATCGTACCCTGAATATCTACATGGTCAGGTGTGCACACGAAGATCGTGTCTCCGACCTTTTGGATATCACCGTTTAATGCATATACCGTCCCGCTCAAAAAGTCGATAATTCTCTTGGCTTGGTCTTTTTCCACGCGATGAAGATTGACCACAACAGGTCTACGATGACGTAGGTTGTCCGCGATATCCTGTGCGTCGCTGTAATGACGGGGTTCACAGAGAATCAAACGGATTCCCTCCTTTTCCCGTGCTTGAAACGGTACTACGTTGTTAGTTCGACCGATCGCTGGCTGGCGTTTGTGCGAGGACTCTTGCTCTTCTCTTTCCTCTTCCACCGTTGTTGTCTCTTCGATGTATTCCTCGTTTTCTAACCCCAGAAACCCCATCAATTTATTCATAACACCCATACTCTTCCTCCTCTCTTACTCCGTGGTTTGGTCTGCTTTCCTTTACTCCGGCTTGACCAATACCGATCCTAAACGAATATATGTAGCTCCCTCTTCAATGGCCACTTCAAAATCACTAGACATGCCCATGGACAGTTCTTCCACCGGTGCGTGCGGGAATGCCATTTCGTTAATCCGTTGCTTCCACTCATAGAGACCACGGAACACCTGTCTGGCTTCCTCTTGGTTTTCGACAACAGGCGCCATTGTCATTAATCCAACGATACTTATATGTTTCATATTACTGGTTTCGCGCAAAAAAGCCAATACGTCATTGGGACTAAGCCCAAATTTTGTCTCTTCACCGGATATATTGATCTGTAAAAAGCATTTTACGACATGATCCAGCGCTTCACCGCGTCGATTCAACTCTTGTGCCAAAGAAAGTCGATCCAGAGAATGGATGTACGGGAATCTCCCTACGACTTCTTTTGCCTTGTTCGTCTGGAGGTGCCCGATAAAATGCCAGATTCCTTTATCGCCGTGTAGTTCATGCTTGGGCAAGGCATCCTGCACGCGATTTTCTCCGATATTCTCAACGCCTACAGCGAGCAAATCGCCAATAGCATCTGCGTCGACATACTTGGTCACGGCAATAATTTTTACTTCCTCACGCTTGCGGTTCGCCCGATCGCAAGCAGCCTGAATTCTTGCCTCGATGGATTGCAGTCGTTCTTTTAAAAATTCTTGTTCCTTGGTCATAACGAACCCTTCCCTTTCTTCTACAGGTTTTCCTTCCAGCCGATATAGGAAGCCATCCGTCCGGTAGTTCCTTGTATCCCAGCTTCCTTGCGATGAGAGAAAAACAAGTCTGTTCTGCAGCTTGTACACCAATGCGTGGAGAAAATATTCCCGGAAGAAATTCCTGCTTCGAGCAATATCGCTGTGTTCAGCTGACGGAGGTCCAGCATATATCGATCCCCAGTAGAGGAGATCACTGCTTTTTCCCAATCGCCTGCACAAGTGCGAACCTGCGTCATGATTCGCTCATCGACTTCATAGCAACAGCCGCCAATGGATGGGCCAATTGCGACGAAAATGTCCGCTGGCTTGGCCTGATAGTGCTTCGTCATTGCCTTCACCATTTCCTCGGCAATACGGCCTACTGTTCCCTTCCAGCCTGCGTGGGCAAGTCCGATTGCACCTGATTGAGGGTGTAGAAAATAGAGAGGCACACAATCTGCATAAAACGAGGTCAGCATGACTCCTTTTTCAAGGGTAAACAAACCATCTGTTGCAGAAATGACGTCCTCCAGACTTTCTTTTCCCGCCCCGCCTGCTGTAACCTGGCATACCTGATTCCCATGCACTTGATCGGCGCATGTCCACGCCGAAAATGACATCCCGACTTGTTCTGCCAGCTTGCGTCTATTGGCTACTACGTTCGCAGATTCATCACCCACATGCAGCCCCATATTAAAAGACCCGTACGGTTGTTCACTTTCCCCGCCTGAGCGAATGGTAAACCCCGCCACTAATCCAGGAAATTGTTGCTCCCACTCTGTTAACGATAAGATTGACTTATCCTCCACCCTGACAAATGGTTCTCTCATGTTGTCACCTTCCTCATATGGCTAATCATACCATAGCCGAAAAGAAAAGAAAGGCTATCCGTGCCTTTCTCCCTTTCACGTTAGTATTCATCTCCGCCAGAAGTTTTCACTTCAACTTTAAGTGCTTCTTCCATCCGAACAAGAACCACATCTTTCCCGATCTTCACAATATTGCGCCAAGGAATGACATAATCGTTCCCGGCAGAAAAGAACCCGAGAAATTTTCCTGGTCCCGGTACAACGATAGCCTCTACGCGCCCGTGACGCAGATCGATCTCCAAATCTGAAATTTGCCCAAGCCGTTTCCCATCGAGAATATTTACCACTTCTTTGGTCTGGAAGTCAGAGATTTTTACCATTCTTCCTCACCTTCTTTTCTCCGTTACTTTCAGTATATGAGTCCAAATAGGAATATGTCCGCTTCTTTGCCAAAAAGTAAGGTGATTGAAATCGAACGTTTCCGCTCGTACAAAAAACCCGAACGGTACAAGACCGCCGGGTCACCTATGTCGTTTCTCATTACGATTGAACGTGCTTTTGCATATGGGCAATTGCCGCTTTTTCTAATCGGGAGACCTGTGCCTGTGAGATACCGATTTCCTCTGCTACTTCCATCTGCGTTTTTCCTTCGTAAAAGCGCATGGATAATATCATTTTTTCTCGGTCACCTAGCCGCTGCATTCCCTCACGAAGTGCAATTTCCTCTACCCACGTGACATCTTTGTTCTTCTCGTCACTTATCTGATCCATGACGTAAATCGGATCGCCACCATCCTGATAAATCGGTTCAAACAATGAAACCGGATCCTGGATCGCATCGAGTGCAAACACGACATCTTCTTTGGCTACGTTCAATTCCTGAGAAATCTCGATAATGGTAGGCTCTCGCGAATGTTTGTTGGTCAAATTGTCACGCACCTGCAAGGCCTTGTACGCGATGTCTCGCAAAGAGCGGGAAACACGAATCGGATTGTTATCCCGTAAATAGCGGCGAATTTCTCCGATGATCATCGGTACGGCATACGTGGAAAACTTCACATTTTGCCCGAGATCAAAGTTGTCGATCGCTTTCATCAACCCGATGCAGCCCACTTGAAACAAGTCATCCACGAACTCTCCGCGATTGTTGAACCGTTGGATTACGCTAAGCACCAATCGCAAGTTGCCGTTGACCAGCTTCTCGCGGGCCGCCAGCTCCCCACTTTGCAGGCGCTCAAACAAATCCCGCATCTCTTTGTTTGTCAACACCGGAAGCTTGGAGGTATCTACCCCGCATATCTCTACCTTATTGCGCGTCACGTCTTTCCCTCCTCGAAGCAAGAAAAAAGTCCCTAACCCGGTTGTCTTGAAAGGCCGCGTAACTGACGCGTAGCCGACCAAGAAGGTGGCAAAAACCACCATCTGTTTCGGTTTAGGAACAGTATCCCCCCAAGCTGGGAAAATATGCGTTAGACCATCTTGTTGAATTCTTTTCGCAACCGTTTTATAATTCGCTTTTCCAAACGCGAAATATACGACTGTGAGATTCCCAACAAATCCGCTACATCCTTTTGTGTCTTTTCCTCTTCTCCCGCCAAGCCGAAGCGCAGCTCCATGATAATTCTCTCGCGGTCAGACAATTTATCCAGTGCTTTTTTCAGAAGCTTTCGATCCACTTGGTCCTCGATATTTTTATAAATCGTGTCATTCTCCGTACCTAGAACATCTGAGAGCAACAGCTCATTGCCATCCCAGTCAATGTTAAGGGGTTCATCAAAAGATACCTCTGAACGAATTTTATTATTTCGGCGAAGATACATGAGGATTTCGTTTTCGATACAACGAGAAGCATACGTTGCCAGCTTGATGTTCTTATCTGGATCAAAGGTATTCACTGCCTTGATCAAGCCGATAGTGCCGATACTAACCAAGTCCTCAATGTTAATCCCCGTATTCTCAAACTTGCGGGCGATGTAAACGACCAGACGAAGATTGCGTTCAATCAACATACCACGGACAGCCGGATCACCAGACGGCAGTCGTCCAAGCAGCAGCTCCTCTTCTTCTCTGGTCAACGGTGGAGGCAATGCTTCACTCCCGCCAATATAATAGACTTCTTCGGCGCGTACACCAAGCCAGAGCAAGATTCGGTACCAGGTCAATTGGAGTTGTAGGCGAAGTTTTACATACATGATTAGCCCTCCTGTTTGAGAATAAAGGTTGATTCCTCTGTATAAGTTTCCATCATGGCTGGGTGCACGATGGCCTGATACTTGCCGTCAGCAGCCAATGGGATCGGATTAAGCCCGATTAGCACTCGTTCTGTTTCAAAACGAATCCCGTCTTGCACGACCATGACACGGTCTGGCTTGATTGCGAGTAAAAAATCCATTCCTCTTGACACACTTCGATACGGGATCAAGCGTATCCGAGACTGCCATTCCAGCGGCAAATGGTCCCAAGATCCGTCCAGCTTCTCCCACACTCCACCGTTTTCATCGGCTTGTCGGAGAAGCGACGGCGGAAGCAAATGTGCGAACATGCGATTTTCTATAATCATAACGGGTATGCGTGTAATCGGCTCGTGGAGCTGGTTTCCTGTGTCCACAAGTCCACGGCAAATGACTTTTTCCCCTGCTAGCGTGACGACGACATCGACAAGAAAGGTTTCGATTCTTCGTGGCTCCTGGATTGCACGGTAGCTCCTTTTCCCGAGGAAAAAGATCAGGATAAAACCGATCAGGACAATCCCCAAAGTAGGCTTGAATCCGACGCCAAACCCATCATTATGCGTGACAACCAGTCCATTGACAATTTCACTCTGCGGTGCCAAAAAATACTGTAGCCCAAACACTCCTCCTCCGAACACAAATGCGACGAAGTAAAAAATGATCAAGTTTTGCGCAAAGGACAACAACCTCCTGTTCCCAAAAGCAATCCACAGCATGATGACAGAAAAGAGCAGTTTGACCCACCATTGATACATGGAAGAAAACACAGGGAAAAAGAAAAAGACCAGATACGCGGAGCCAAACAGAGAGGCAATTATCATTCTCCACCACACCATGCGTTCTTTGCGAAAATAAGCAGTAAACCAGAGTAACAAGGTATCAATAGCCACATTCAGGAGTAGAATGATATCAAGATACACAACCACTTGCTTTCCCCCTCATCTTTTGACCGACTTGGCAGCAAGCATGTGTCCTAGCAAAAATGGTAAATAGTAGGACGACTTCTATCAGTAAAAGCAGTATATATCAATGTGTATGTAAAGTCTGTCAATTCTTGACGGTGTTTTTTTGGTTTTTTTGTCTAACATTTTTCATCCAATCAACAAAAAAAGCCTTGTCCCCACTGACGGGAACAAGGCTTTTGGCGGTCGCTTTTCACTTTAGTTTTTGTTGCGGCGGCGATTGCGCAGGAATGCTGGAATATCCAGATTATCCAGGTTACCCATGGAGAAGAAGGACTTGTCTTCCTCTTCTTCCTTCGCACGGCTGTTATTCGTATTGGAAACTGGTGTTGGACGATTGCCAGGCGTGTTGATCGGCTGTTGTTGACGGCGCGGAGCTTCCGCCGCGCGTTGACTATGCTCGAAGCCTGTAGCAATTACGGTCACTACCAATTCATTTTTCAGATCCTCGTTAATCACCGCACCGAAAATCATGTTAACATCTGGGTCAGATGCAGAAGATACGATGTCGGCTGCTTCGTTTACTTCGTACAAGCTCAGATTGGTACCGCCAGTGATGTTCATGAGAACACCGCGTGCACCATCAATCGCAGTCTCGAGAAGTGGGCTGGAAATAGCCCGACGTGCAGCTTCAGCCGCACGATTTTCGCCACTGCTTACACCGATACCCATGAGAGCAGAACCGCGCTCAGTCATGATCGTCTTCACGTCAGCGAAGTCCAAGTTGATCAGTCCAGGTACCGCAATCAGGTCGGAAATACCTTGAACCCCTTGTCGCAGTACGTTGTCAACTTCGCGGAATGCTTCGAGCATTGGTGTATTTTTATCAACGATTTCCAAAAGACGGTCGTTAGGAATCACGATCAGTGTGTCTACTTTTTCTTTCAGAGCAGCGATACCAATCTCACCGTGCTGGGAACGTCTGCGACCCTCGAAAGAGAACGGACGAGTTACTACACCAACTGTAAGAGCACCCATTTCTTTGGCGATCTCTGCAACAACAGGTGCTGCACCTGTACCCGTACCTCCACCCATACCGGCAGTTACGAATACCATGTCAGCTCCACGCAAAGCGTTCTCAATCAAATCACGGCTTTCTTCCGCCGCTTTTTTACCGATCTCAGGATTCGCACCTGCTCCCAGTCCACGTGTCAATTTTTCCCCGATTTGCAGCTTGATATCTGCACTAGAGAGCTGAAGTGCTTGCGCGTCAGTGTTCAAGGTGATGAATTCTACACCCTTTACTCCACCGGCGATCATGCGGTTTACTGCGTTGCTACCTCCGCCCCCGCAACCAATAACTTTAATTCGTGCAAAGGATTCCAAGTCCATATCAAATTCCAGCATATTGCTAGTCCTCCCCAACTTCAACATAAGAAAACTTCGTGGCTACAGAAGCCTGTCAACTAAACACAATGGAACGAACCGATACCCGTCTTCGTCCTTGTAGTTAAGCTCGATAAAGCGAACTCCATTAAATAAATTCGCTAAACCAGTTTTTTACTTTTTCCATCAAACCGCCGCCTTCTTTTGGCTTAGACGAGACGGTTTGCTTCTGAGTGCCCTTGAATGAGGGGGTGACGCGAATGCTGCGGCGCTCCATCAACTGCAAGGCATATTGAATCAAACCTACCCCGGTGGTGTAGGCAGGATCTCGCACTCCGATGTAATCAGGAATCGCAATTCGAACAGGTGCGTCCAATTCTTCTTTTGCCAATTCCAACATGCCCGGCATAGCTACGGTACCACCAGTGAGAACATAGCCACCTGCAATTTCGTCGCGATAGCCCAATTTGTATACAGCATCCTCGACTAATTGGAATATTTCCGCAGCGCGCGGCTCGATAATATTGGCCAAATCCACTTGCGTAAATTGCTTTTCAACTTCACTGCCAATCCGGTTCACCTTGAACTTCACATCTTCGGATGCTTCGTCAATAAGGGCACAGCCGTTTTTGGTTTTCACACGATCTGCCACATCTGTATGCGTTCGCAGTCCGAGTGAAATATCGCTCGTAATGTGGTCGCCACCGATGCCGATCACGGTGGTCGCTGCCAGTTTCCCTTGCTCGAATACACCGATCGTGGTAGAACCCGCACCGATGTCGACAAGAACGACACCCATATTTTTGTCATCTTTGGATAGAGCAACAGTGCTAGCCGCAAGCGGTTGCAAGAATATTCCAGCTACACGCAGATTGGTTCGTTGAGCACAGCGAACGATGTTATGTACGACCGTTTTCAACCCGGTCACAATGGTCCCTTCCATTTCCAGTCGGACACCAATCATCCCACGAGGGTCCTTAATGCTCCCTTGTCCATCAACGATGTACTCCTTTGGGACTACCTCGATGATTTCACGGTCTGGAGGAATAGCCACGACCTTCGCTGCCTGAATTACGCGTTGAATATCTTCTTCTCGTATCTCACGGTCTTCGCTGGATACAGCGACAACCCCTTGGGTTTCATGCAGATCGATATGGTTTCCAGTGATCCCCACATACACTTCTTCGATTGAAACGCCAACCATGCGTTCCGCATGATCAACCGCTTCCCGGATGGCATGCACGGTTTGGTCGATGTCTACAATCACGCCCTTCTTGATTCCTTCTGAGTGTGATTGTCCGACGCCGATGATGTTGATGGAACCATTGTTGATCTCGCCGATCATGACGCGTACTTTGGATGTTCCAATGTCTAGGCTGACTATGAGTTCATTGCTTACCAAACCTGTGACACCTCCCCTGCTACGTCTTTTTTCTTGCTAAAGTGAGAACACCTGCATAAATTATTCCACACAGGACAACCATTCCCTTTTTTTCTTATTGATTTTTTGCAAAAAAATGACCATCTTCCCATTTTTCTTCGCGTTATTCTTGCTGATTGATCCATTTGGATAGAACAATTCTCCTAATGACAGCGAGATTGTTGAACAAACGGACCCCGAAAGCCACGATCGCAGCCAAATACAGATCAATCCCCAAGTACCCTCCAATGAAGGCCAAGCCTGCTGCAAAAAGTGTGTTAAAAAAGAATCCAGACATGAAAATACGAACGTTAAAAGTACGCTCTAAAAACGAACGAATCCCCCCAAAGATCGTATCCAATCCAGCCAAGAGGGCTATTGATAGATAGCTGCTATACTCCTGGGGCACACGCCAATCCAGCAGGAAGCCGACAACAAGACCGACAATCAGTCCGATAAGCGGGAGCCACATGGTTACGAATCTCCTTTTTGTTTTACAGGTTTCATAAATTGAATGACACGTGTTTCATTATTCGCTGAAATCATCAGCTTGTCCCGTTTTTCTGCCAGCACCTTTTTATTCGCCAGCTGGAAGTTTTCCTCTACGCCCTCCAGCTTCAATGCGGACAACAATACTTCAGGCTCCCCCAATGCTTTTATCTCATACGGAGCCCTAATCGTCCTGGTATCGATTTGGATGACGTCTCCCACATTGCGGATCGCAGTGGTAGCAATCAGTCGATGACCATTAATGGAAACAGCTTGTGCTCCGTTTGCAAACAGGATATTTACCAACCAGCGCAAATCTTCATCGTCAATCGTATAGTCTCCTACAACAGGCACAGGCATATGTCCATCCCCAACTGGCTCTGCAGGTGTATGAGCATCGACAACATCAATAACGATGCCTTCTCCCTCCATCCCTACCATTCCAGCCATTCGGCGAGTCCGTGCCAACTCCTCTTTCATAACGGAGATACTTTCATCTTCACTGAGTGAGGTTTCGTATTGGTAGTACAGCTGATTATACTTTGAAATGTCTGCGAGCAGGTTTTTGTGTTTCTCCAGTTCTTTTTGCAACGTGGTCCGAAGTTCCGCGATGCTGCGAGACTCTTTATGAACAGGATGAAGACTGCTTCGTAATTGCACAGTCAACATCACACCTATGATAGCACTAATGATGGCAAGAATAAATGTGATTTTACGGCTTTTTTGTAACATAGGTAAACGCATCCTTTTATTTAGGAGTGTTTCGTTTTCGCGTCACCAACAAAGGCAGGTAGTTCGACCCGCTCTTTTTTGGCTATGCTTATTTGTACAAAATCTTGTAAGGAGTGTAAAACACCTCCCGGCAAATTCAAAGCACTGTCTAGTGTGTCGGGATTCCCTATCGCTGTTACCACGAATGGAGCGGCCGATTTGATGCCGTTTACGATAATCGTTGGTCCAATGCAACGAATTTCGGAATTGCTTACCACACGCTGCCCGTTAATGCTGATGGCCTCTGCTCCTGCTGCACGCAGTTCATTTACGACCAGGCGCACGTCCTGCTCATGCACGATGTAGTTTGCGATGTCTGTGCTGTTCGCTGCATTCTGGCTATCCTGCATCGTTATGACAATACCTGGCCCTTCCACAGCGACTACCCCTGCTAGCATCCGCGCTGCATCCAGTTGGCTGAGTGTATCAGCAGCCTCCGATTTGCGCTCCGCCATCGCCTCTTCCACTTTTCCCACCTGACGTTGCAGATCGAGCAGTTGATTTTCCAGATGCCGATTTTGCTCCTTTTCAGCCAAAATCCGGTCATTCAATTGCGTTTCCTGTTGGAACAGCTGATCATTCATCCGTTCTTTGCGGGTAAGCTTGTTCGTTTCGAAGGAAGTGGCCACTAGAAAGCCGGTAGATAACGTCACGATGGTTAAATACAAATGAAATTTGCGACGACGACTCATGTCTACTTTCCCCTTTTTCATTTACTGCTGTGGCTGCTCTTGCCCTTCCTGTATAGGAATAGCCCCTTGAGCCCCGTACGGAATAAACCACGGTTGCTCAAACAAAGAGAGCACCCCTTTTGTATCTGGCGGCAATTGTTTCATGATCGCCGGGTACCAGTTCATCATCTTGTCCAGCTTGTAGATGACGCTTCTTACTTCATTCCCGTCGCGCATGTACAGCGTTATGCGTTGCTTGTCGTAAACCGTCGGCGTCAATGTAATATCTGAAATCTCCGCGAGTACATTTGGCGATAATTTCGATAGCGACTTGGCGAGATGGGGAAGGAGCTCCGGTGAGGCCCACGAGCTAATCAATGGCCTGTCCACTACGCGCTTGGCGAAATTAACCTGTTTGAGCACATAGCCATTGTCCAGTAAGGCATAGCGGCTTCCGTCCTGCCCACTCCAAAAAGCGACGCGCTTTTGTTCGGTTATATGTAGCGTGATCAACCCGGGGAAAGAGCGGCTCACCGTCACATCTTTAATGGCCTCTAATGGTTTCAAGTTATTTCGCACACTGTTCTCCCATACGTTTAGAAACTGCATGTCCTTCATTAGGCCAGATTCTGTAATGACTTGCTCTGTCGTATAAATATCATTACCAGTCACTCGAATCTCTTGCACCTTACTGTAAGGGGAACGGATAAAAACGATGATGAGAATGGTAAGAAAAAACAATACCAGCAGAAAGACCAGTTTGCGGTTGCCCCTTCTTCTGGGGCGTTGTTGCTTGACTTGCGGAATGCGTTCCTCATATACCGCCATGGCCGTACCCTTCCTCTTGTTTTTTAGGCTCATTGCCCAGAGCAAAGTAAATTACTGGATGTCCTTCGAATAAATGTCATTTAACAAAACAGGGAAAGCGGCATAACATTATGCCGCCCACTCTCCCTCGGTTACATCGATACTCGTGATATATCGGCTCCTAATTGACGCAACTGCTCTTCCAGCCGATCGTATCCACGATCAATATGATGGATCTGGTTCACCGTGGTAATACCTTCTGCAGCAAGCCCCGCGAGGACTAAGGCAGCACCTGCTCGAAGATCAGTAGCTTCGACATTCGTAGCGGTCAATTTATTGACACCCCGAATAATTGCGGAGCCAAGATCAACGTATATAGAGGCGCCCATTCGCGCCAATTCATTCACATGTTTGAATCTTCCTTCAAAAATGGTCTCTTTAATGACACTCGTTCCCCTAGCCTGTGACAGAAACACCATCAACTGCGCCTGCAAATCGGTCGGAAACCCGGGATATGGCGAGGTGATGATCCGGTCGTAGGCACGTGGACGGGAGGAGCTTTTGATTTCCATTATATCATGGCGGGTCTTGATTTCAACACCGCAGCTACGGGCGACCTCAATCAATGCCATCAATTGCTCAGGCAGTGTATTGGTCAATTCGATATGTCCCTGTGAAATACCGACAGCCAGCAGATAAGTTCCTGTCACAATCCTGTCCGGTATGATCCGGTAACTGACGGAACGCAAACGAGGTACACCACTGATCTCAATCGTATCGGTGCCCGCCCCTCTGATCCTTGCTCCCATTGCATTCAGGAAATTCTGGAGGTCGATGATTTCCGGCTCACGTGCTGCATTACAAATTCGGGTCGTGCCTTTTGCCAGCACAGCCGCCATCATGATATTTTCCGTCGCGCCCACACTGGGGAAGGAAAGAAAGATATTGGACCCACGCAATTGTTTGGCCCGAAATGTAATGTAACCTTCCGATTCTTCAATTTTGGCTCCTAGCGCTGTCAATCCAGCCAAATGCAAGTCAATCCTGCGCTCTCCAATGTCACATCCACCTGGCCTGGAAATCGTGACCTCACCCAGACGTGCCAGGAGTGGTCCCGCCAAAAAAATCGAAGATCGCATTTGGCTCATTAAATCATCCGGCACCTGCGGGACACAGACAGACGTTGTATCCAGATCGACACATCCGTCCTCATGCTTCGTATTCGCCCCAAGCAACGTCAAGATTTCGAGCATGACCTTAATGTCTTTTAGATGGGGGACGTCATAGATATAGAATTGCCCTTCCGCGAGCACAGCAGCGGCAAGAATGGGAAGAGCAGCGTTCTTAGCACCTTGGATCCGAAGCGAACCGGACAGAGGTCTTCCGCCTTCGATCGCAAAAGTCTCCAAACTTTCACCTCCGTGTTACCCCTCGCCCACCACCAGAACTTCCGGATGCAGGTCAATCCCATTTTTCTCGAGAATCGTGCTCCGAACGTGATTAATCAAGGTGAGGACGTCGGCAGCCGTTGCTCCTCCGCAATTCACGATGAAGTTGGAGTGTTTTTCTGAAACCTGAGCTCCTCCGATCTGATAGCCCTTCAGCCCAGCTGCTTCAATCAGGCGACCTGCGTGATCATTAGGCGGATTTCGGAACACACTGCCAGCACACGGCATCTGCAATGGCTGCGTATTGCGCCGTCGTTCCTTATTGACAGCGAGTGTGGCCGCAATCTCCTTGCGGTCGCCCGTCCTCAATTGAAAACGGGCCTCTAGCACGATCCCTTTTTGCTTTTGCAAAAGAGAAGTCCGGTAGCTAAAGCTCAGTTCCTCGTTACTCAACACTTTACTTTCGCCGTTTTCGAAAAGGATCTCGGCCTCAATAAGAATACGTGAAAGATCAGATCCGTGTGCCCCCGCATTCATATAGACGGCGCCGCCTACCGTACCAGGAATCCCTCCTGCAAACTCCATACCTGTTAATCCCATCTTGCCTGTCTCCACCGCCAGGCGGATCATGGAATATCCGGCACCCACACACACCTCTTCGCCCCTGAACTCACAGTGGCTCAAGCCCTCGGCCACTTTAAGCACGGCTCCACGTATCCCTCTGTCCCTCACCAGAAGGTTTGAACCGCGCCCGATTACACTCCAAGGAATTTCATGACGATGGATGATCTGCAAGGCCTTTTGCAAGGATGCTTTATCCTTGGGTTGGATTAACAAATCAGCAGGACCCCCGATCCGCCACGTTGTATGATTAGCAAGGGGTTCATCGGTCCACACTTTTTCGATTCCTGCTTGCATGAGCTCATCTGCGATTTTTTTCATTTGTGAACCTCCTGATACGTTTGCTAGGTCGGACCTAGTCTTCTCACGTGTTTGCTCCATACTATGCTTTCGCCCAGATCGGCGTGACAATCGCCTATCTGATCATTTTTTTCGTGTCATCGCCTCTAATTGACGAACGATCTCCGTCGCTGCTTGCGGCATCCCCAAGGAAAGTGAACTATTTTTCATCTCTTCCCATTTCGCTGGATTGGTAAGGATATTTTCCAAGGAAAGTAGCAAGCTCTCTCCGGTAAGCTCCCGCTCTACGATAACATGAGCGGCCCCTGCGCGCTCCAATCCCCTTGCATTTTTCTCTTGATGGTTGTTCGTGACATACGGGGACGGAATCAAGATCGAAGGCACACCTAGTGCCGTTATTTCTGCCAAGGTAGATGCTCCTGCGCGACCAACCAATACATGCGTCGCTGCTAAAACATCCGGCATATTATGGACGAACGGAAGCACAGAAATGTTACTTGGAAGCGTTCCTCGTTCACGAAGCTGTGCCGAAATCGACTCAAAATGAACGTCGCCCGTCACATATACAAAATGAGTATCGGTGTATTTACCCAACTGCGTAACAACTGAAAGCACCGCCTCATTGATTGCACGCGCTCCCCTGCTGCCACCAAAGATCAGCACGATTTTTTTGCTATTGTCCACACCCAAAAAGCTACGCCCCGCCTCTGCATTACCGTGCATAACTTCCGTTGCACGTGGATTTCCGGTCAGTACCGTTTTAGACGGGGGAAAATGGGCGAGCGATTCTTTGAACGAAACAGCCACCCGAGTAACTGAGCGAGAAAGGAACTTGTTGGTCAAGCCTGGCACTACGTTTTGCTCATGGATCAACGTTGGAATCCCCAAGCGCGAAGCTGCATATACGACTGGACCACATACGTAGCCACCCGTACCAATTACGACATCCGGTTTGAACTCGCGCAGCATTTTCTTGGCATCCCCAACAGCCCGGACGAATTTCCACAAGGTCTTCAAGTTGTCCAGCGACAGCTTGCGTTTCAATCCGCTAATTTCTACGGATTGGAAAGGAATATTGGATCGCGGAACCAAACCTGCTTCCAAGCCTTTTTTACTGCCAATATACAAAAAGGCAGCCTGCGGATATTGACGAGAAACTTCCCTCGCCACCGCAAGCGCCGGATAAATATGTCCACCTGTGCCACCGCCTGTTAAGACGACACGCATTACGTTCACACCCTTTTTTGAGAAGGAGTAGCAATAGGCTGCTTTACATTCTTATTGCGTACTCCTGTTGAGGTTTCTGTTATCGAGAAAAACGAGAGATGTTCAACAAGACACCTACACCAGTGAGCATCAGTGTCAATGATGAACCACCGTAGCTTAGGAACGGCAACGTGATTCCAGTCACCGGAAACATCCCTGTCACAACACCAATATTGATGACAACCTGGATGGCAATCATGCCAATGATCCCTAGCGCAAGCAGGCTTCCGAACAAATCTGGAGCCGTAATTGCCGTTCGCATTCCCCTCCACAACAAGAGGAGGAATAGCAGGAGAATGAGCGTGCCTCCGATAAAGCCCAGCTCCTCCGCGACAATCGAGAAAATAAAATCATTGTAAGGCTCAGGCAAGTACAGATGCTTCTGTCTGCTTTGTCCAAGGCCAAGACCCAACAAACCGCCGGGACCTATTGCGTAAAGAGATTGGATGATTTGATAGCCCGTATTGAGCGGATCAGACCACGGATCGAGGAAGGACGTAATCCTTTTGATTCGATAAGGTGCTGACAAAACCAAGCCGATGAAGCCAACAACTCCGATCATTCCCAAACCGACAAAATGACTAATCCGCGCACCTGACGCAAAAATCATAACGACGGCGGTTCCCATCAAAACCGTCCCGGTTCCCAAATCCGGTTGCAGCATGATCAACCCAAAACACAGAACGGGAATTCCCAAGGCAGGCATAAGACCTTTTCGGAATAAGACAATTTTCTTCTGATTATCTGAGAGCCACTTCGCCAGGAATGCAACGACGCCCAGTTTCGCAAATTCCCCTGGTTGAATTCCAAAAGCGCCGAAACCAAGCCAGCTTTTCGAGCCATTTACTTCGATCCCGATGATCAAAACCAAAATCAACAGACCGATGCTTACCAAATACCCTGGCTTGGCCCATTGCTTCCACACCCAGTAATCGATATTCATCGTAATGTACATGGATGTAATCCCTAACAGAGCGAAGATCAGTTGCCGCTTGGCGAAAAAATACGGATCGGAAAACGGCGGCTTTTGCGCCACGATCGCGCTGGCGCTATACACCATCACGATGCCAATTCCCAATAAAAAAAGTGTTGCAAAAATAATTACGAAGTCGGGGGCAGAGCGTACCTTGCTCATTGTGCCAGGTCATCCTTTCTCATGCCGTCCCGCTTTTGTCATATTCGTGATGATACCAGTGGGACGTTATGCTAGGCTTGTTTTAAGTCTATGCACGCCGTCCTTAAACATGCTCCCCCTTGTCTCAAACGAAGGAAACATGTCCCAACTCGCACAAGCAGGGCTCAGTAAGACCACATCACCTGATTCGGCCAACTGGGAAGCAGCAAGAACGGCTTTTTCCACAGTATCGACATGGATCCGCTCATTAATCCCTGCTTCCTGCGCACGTTCCAGTAAAATCGGAGCCGTTTGCCCGAGAGCGATGACTGCTTTTACCCGACCTTGGATCACTGGCAGCAGTTCCCGAAAATCAACACCACGATCCAGCCCACCGCAAATCCATACGACCGGCTCCTTGCACGCTTGCAAGGCGCGGGATGCCGCTTCCGGGTTGGTCGCTTTTGAATCATTGAAGTATTTGACACCGCGAATCGAGTCCACGAACTCCATCCGATGCTCTACCCCTGGGAAGGTCGTAAGAACTTGTATAATCGATTGCTTGTCCGCGCCTGCGAGCTTCGCAACCAGAATCGCTGCCAGTGCGTTGTCCAAATGAGGAACGGTAATATCCGCGATCGCAACGATTGGCTCTGTATTCCCATTCCCATCTGCAAACAGGATCAAACCATCCTTGACAAAAGCTCCCTTTGGCACCTCTTGACTCTTGCTAAAGTAGTAGATGGATGCAGGGAGGTCTTTGCATTTTTCTACGATCTCTGGTTGGTCATATGGCAAAATAGCTGCGTCATCTGCCGTTTGGTTAGCAAACATTTTCAGTTTGGCTGCCAAATACTCTTCCATGGTGTGGTGGTAATCCAAATGAGCAGGATACAGATTGAGCAAAACACCGATATGTGGCCGGAACTCCCGCGTCCCCATCAGTTGGAAGCTACTCAATTCAGCAACGAGCCATTCGTCGGGACCAGCTTCCTCCGCTAGGCCGCACAATACGGTCCCAATGTTTCCTCCTACCTTCGCATCCAGACCCGCTTCTTTGAAAATCAGTCCAACGAGCGTCGTAGTCGTGGTCTTGCCATTGGAGCCTGTAATGCCGATAATCGGTGCCTTGGCAATCTGGGAGGCCAGCTCCACCTCCGTCACAACAGGAATGCCGCGTGCCTGCGCCTGCTTGACGGGTGCTGCTTCATACGGAATCCCCGGATTTTTGACCACAAGGGATACGCCTTCATGAATGAGATCATCGGGATGATAACCACAAATGACCGGAATCCCCAACGATTCCAGCTCTTCTACCCCGACCGCTTCTTCACGTGGCTTTTTATCATTTACGACGACATGAGCACCAAAGCGGTGTAGCAGTTTTGCCACTGCGACACCGCTCTTTGCCATACCAATAACGACGACATGCTTATTATGAAAACGCATCATCTGATTGTCACCACCTCAAGGTATACACCCAATCCAGCAAAGAACATACCGACGAGCCAAAACGTGACAACCACGCGCCACTCTGACCAGCCTGTTAATTCAAAATGATGATGCAGGGGACTCATACGGAAAATCCGCTTTCCACGTGTCTTAAAGGAGACTACCTGCATAATAACAGAGAGCGTCTCGACAACAAATACCCCGCCGATAATAGCCAAAAGTAATTCCGTCTTGGTCATGATTGCAATTCCCGCGAGCGCTCCACCAAGTCCGAGTGAACCCGTATCACCCATGAACACGCGTGCCGGATGCGCATTGAAGACGAGGAAGCCAAGTACCGCACCTACAACAGCCGCACTAAAAATGGCAGTGTCATAATCTTGACCAAACCATGCGATGATCGCATAAGCACCAAAAGCAATCGCTCCCGTCCCTGCCAATAGTCCATCCAATCCATCTGTGATGTTAACGGCATTCGTTGTACCTACCAAGAGGAACAACAGGAATGGGAAGTAAAAATAGCCGAGCTCGAGCTTCCACGGTGTACCTGGCAGATGGATGGACGTGTCATGCCCCATCATAAGCAGCAAAATATAAGCGCCGATTGCCAAGACAATTTGACCAGCAAACTTCTGTTTGGCAGTCAACCCGAGGTTGCGTTTTTTCTTGATTTTGATGAAGTCATCCAAAAACCCGATTAAACCGTATCCGAGGGTCACCAATAACAGGAAGTAAATTTCCATTTTCGCATTGGCAAACTTCAACACGGTAAATATGAGTGCCAAAAGAATGATGGTGCCTCCCATGGTGGGAGTTCCAGCCTTCTTAAAATGGGATTGCGGTCCTTCCTCACGAATTGCCTGCCCAAATTTCAGGCGGCGAAGGAAGGGAATAAACAATGGGCCAATGAGTACGGCGATGAGAAACGCAGCGACGATCGTGACGATTAGGACGTTGTCAACGAACATGCCCGAGCCTCCTTTCTTTCGATGCAGTGTGTGGCATCTGTTCTAGTCTAGGTTGTACCGGGCAATCGCTTCGCGCGCAACTTCACGGTCATCGAAGGCCAATACCTGGTCTTTAATAATTTGATACGTTTCGTGTCCTTTTCCGGCGATCAAGATCACATCGTCCGGCTTTGCAAGCGAAACTGCATGGGCAATGGCTTCGCGTCGGTCTGTCAGTGCCGTATAACGATCAGGTGCCACTTCTGACAAACCAGCCAGCATGTCATCTAGAATCGCCTGCGGCTCCTCCGAGCGTGGATTATCTGACGTTAAGACGGTCAGATCAGCATATTTCGTTGCAATTTGCGCCATGATTGGGCGTTTGGTTCGATCCCTATCGCCTCCGCAGCCCACAATGCAAAATACGTTGCCACGGGCAAATTCCTTGACAGTCATTAATGCATTTTCCAAGCTGTCTGGTGTGTGGGAGTAGTCGACGAGCACCGCAAACGGCTGACCAGCATCTACTGCTTCAAATCGCCCATTTACGCCCGCTACCTCTTCCAGGCTCGCCTTGATCTCTTCGAGTGGAATACCTTCTGCGAGTGTAACCGCGATGGCTGCCAAAGCGTTATACACATTGAACTTTCCCATCAGCCTCAAGTTCAGACGCGCACTGCCAGCGAAGCTTTCGACTGTAAAAGAAGTTCCTTTACTTGTGATTTCGATTTGTTTTGCCCTTACATCTGCTGGTTGATCGATGCCGTATGTAATGACTCGCGCCGGTGTAACGGTGGCATATAATTCGGACGCCTCATCATCGGCATTCAGTACAGCTGTTTTTAGACGGTCTGTGTCATAGCCGTTGCCCAGCTGGGAAAACAATAATGATTTGGCGTAGCGATAGTTTTCCATCGTTTTATGGTAGTCGAGGTGATCCTGCGTCAGGTTGGTAAAAACCGCTGTATGGATTTCGCAACCGCGGACTCTTCCCAGCTCCAATGCATGAGAGGAAACCTCAATAATCGCATAGTCTGTGTTTACATCGCACATGCGACGAAAGCTTCTTTGCAAATCTATGGCATCTGGAGTCGTATTTTTGACTTCCTCCGTAACGTCTCCAATTCTCATATGGATCGTTCCGATTAAGCCTGTTTGCTTGCTTTGATCGCGCAAAATTTTGTCGATCAGATGCGTTGTGGTCGTCTTGCCATTTGTCCCGGTTACGCCAATGACTTTTACTTCTTTCGTGGGAGATCCGAAAATACGATCAGCCAGCATAGCCATTGCCCGCCGGGTATCCGGTACTTTGACAATAGTCGCTGGCACGTCCAGATCTTGTTCGGATAACACGGCGACGGCACCATTCTTCACCGCCTGGGCCGCGAACGTATGTCCATCCACGGTATATCCAGTTAGACAGACAAACAAGTAGCCGGGCTTTACCTGGCGCGAGTCTGCTGTCAAACCCGTAATCTCCATGCTGTCATCCCCCGAAACCGTTACTGGCAACAAAGGCATGAGCAGATCCCGTAGAAACATGAAACAGGCACCCCATTCTCCAACTAGTATAGACAGAAATTTGAACATTTGTACTTGGCTACGCCGATCATTTAGGCGCAGTCTTGATGAACAAAGGCAGAGCGAACGTAGACAAGCCTACTCCCCTCCGCCTTCGAAATCTCATTTTATAGCTAATTGGTCGATTTGTCACCAAGGTATATGCGAATTTTTCCGCCCTCATCAATTTTTACTCCAGGTGCTGGGGACTGTTGGATAACGTACTGACCTTTACCTGAAACGACTAGCGGCAGAGTATCATACGTTGTCACTACGTCTCTCATGGATTGTCCGACCATGTTTGGTACTTCGATTGGCGCCCGTTCTCCCAGTGCTTTGTTAATTTCCTTGGGGATGCCATCTTTTCGTTTGGGTACATTCAAATGCTGTAGGGAGGATTCCATGATACTTTTTACACTCGGGGCAGCAATCAATCCACCAAACGCCAGTGCTTTCGGATTATCTACAGCGAAATATACGACGAGCTGTGGATCATCAGCCGGCGCAAAGCCGATAAACGACACGATGTATTCGCCATCGACGTAACGGCCATTTTTTACTTTTTGCGCGGTTCCCGTCTTACCTCCTACCCGATACCCTTCAATAAATGCCTTATTTCCCGTTCCTTGCGCGACCACACTTTCCAGCGCATGTCGAACTTTGGCCGAGGTCTCCTCGGTAATCACCTGTCGAACCTCTGTCGGCAAAGTCCTCGCTACCACATCGTGTGTCACACTATCCCGCCATTCTTTGGCGACAAACGGCTTCATAAGTTTGCCACCATTGATAGCGGCTGAGACCGCAGCCATTTGTTGAATCGGCGTTACCGAAACCCCTTGACCGAAAGAAGTCGTCCCCAGCTCTACCGGTCCCACTTTTTTCAAGTTGAATAACAGCCCGTTTTCTTCGCCGATCAAATCGATCCCTGTCTTTTGTCCGAAGCCAAATTTTTTGATGTAGTCAAAAAGTCGTTCTTTTTGCAGTCGCTGGCCCATCGTCACGAAGCCAGGGTTACAAGAATTCTCTACCACTTCCAGCATCGTTTCCTGTCCATGCCCCTGACGCTTCCAGCAACGCAATCGCTTCCCTGCCACGTTTATGAATCCCGGATCGTAGAAGCCTTCGTTCAGATTGATAACGCCTTCGTTTAAAGCAGCGGCCAGTGTCACAATCTTGAATGTGGAACCAGGCTCGTATGTTTTCCAGATAGGGAGATTTCTATTGTACACCTCAGAAGGATAGTCCCTGTACGCATCTGGTTGAAAAGTCGGGCGACTCCCCATCCCCAATATTTCCCCTGTCTTTGGATTCATCGCGATCGCCAGAACATCATCTGGCTGATAAGCGACTACTGCCTGATCCAGCTCGCGTTCGATAAACGATTGGATGGCACTGTCGAGTGTTAAATACATGTCCATCCCATTTACGGGTGCTACGTAGTCTTCGGTTCCACCTGGCAGTACGCGCCCTTTGGCATCTGACGGAAATGAGATATGTCCCTCGGTCCCCATCAAGAAGGGATCATAAATTTTTTCTAGACCTGTCAACCCTTGATTGTCAATGCCTGTGAAACCAAGTATATGGGCTGCCATCGTTCCGTTCGGGTAAAAACGCTTCGTATCCCCTGCCAAGTATATCCCTGGCAAATTCAATTCTTGTATTTTCCTCGCCTTTTCAACAGACAGTTTTCTTCCACCTGGAATCTGGTTGTTGCTCATTGCTTTTTTCGTAATGGCACGAAATACATCTTCTTCTTTTTGCTCCAAAATGACGGCGAGCTGTCTCGCTGTTTCTTTCGGGTCCTTGATTTGCGCCCCTACCGATACCAGTGTAGGCACAGTCATATTCGTCACGAGCTCATTTCCGCTTCTGTCTAAAATGCGACCACGATTGGGTTGAAATTTAATCTCCCGTTTGAGAAGTTCATCTGACATTTGCGAGAGTTTCGGTCCTTCTATCAATTGAACATAACCCAAACGGGTGACAAGTGCCGAATACAAAACGACTCCTACAATCAAGATGATAAAAATGCGACGGCGTACAGTAGCATTGGATACCCGCAAAGCGAGTCCCCCCTCAAATAGGTTGTCTCTTCTTAACCTTATTCGCAGGGGGGACTAGTTAGAACTATGGAGTTGTCGGTGTTTGCGGTGTTTGCGTTGATTGGTCTCCTGGTTTGTCAGGAGGTGGTGCCTGTCCAGAAGCTGGCGGCTGTACTGCTCCACCTTGCCCGGTTTGCTGACCGGAAGATGGTGGAGCCGGATTATTTCCTCCTGTTGGATTTGTAGGAGGATTCGCTCCTGTATTGTTCGGCGTTGTTGTAGCAGGCACCGTGCTGCCCTCCTGACGAGAAGGAGGTGTTGCCGGTACAGGTGGTTCCGACACGGATTGCAGCGTCACCTGAAGCAGCTCTGTACCCTGGAGTACCGTTCCTGGAGGAATACTTTGTTGGGTGACGAAGCCAGTTCCAGTCGATTTCACTGCGAGATTGATCAAAGAGGTAAATTCCATGACGTCCCGCAATGATTTTCCTTTGAAGTCAGGCATCTTCGTTCCTTTTACCCTGTCCGTTACAAGGATGATCTGTTCACCTGGAACGACCTGATTATAGGCTTCGGGATACTGTTTGACGATTTTCGTACCTGTTCCGGCTACCGTGACCGTCAAATTGTCCTGCTTCGCCCGCAATTGTGCGGCTGTCGTGGACATCCCTTCAAACTTAGGCAATGTCTTCTGTGTAGCTGGTGAGGATGCCAGCGCTGCCTGTACTTCTGTTTTCGGCGTCGGTTTTTTAGTACTCTTAACTACCGACAGATCAGGCTGCTGCTGCAAATATTGCAGGCTGCGCTCCATAATAGACGTAAACATCGGCGCAAGCATCATTTGGCCCCACAATGCATACCATGCATCTGTTTTCGGATCGTCAATGACAACATAAACTAACAACTTCGGATTGTCTTTTGGCGCAAAACCGATGAAGGAAACCACGTAACGACCATCCAAAATTTTCCCATTGTTAGGATTATATTTTTGTGCAGTTCCCGTCTTTCCTGCGACTTGATACCCTTCGATCTGATATAGTGTACCAGTTCCAGGTTTTTCTGAGACAACTTTGCCCAAAATGTCGCGTGTCTGTTTTGCAGTCGCTTCGCTTACGACCCGATCCACAACCTCACGTTGCGTGCGTTCGACAACGGCCCCTGTGTGAGGATCACGCATTTCTTTTAAAATATGAGGTTTTAGAAGCTCTCCTCCATTCGCGATCGCCCCCACAGCGGCAACCTGCTGGATCGCCGTAACCGTCGCTGCTTGACCATACGTTGTTGCAGCCCAGTCACGCGGTGACTGAGGTTTATACAGGTTGATTAAATTTCCTTCTTTTTCGTAAGGAAGCTCAATTCCGGTTTTTTGACCCATCCCGAATTTTTTGAAGTATTTCTTTAGACCCTCCAGCTTCAACCGTTCATAACCCAACTTAACGAACAATACGTTACTCGATCGCTGAACCCCTTCTAAAAAGCTGATGGTTCCCCACCCGAGACCATTGTTGTGGTCACGAATCGGAATCTGTCCCTTGATGGTGTAAGCACCTGATTGATAGGTTTCATTCTGATTAAACATTTTTTCTTCAATCGCTGCCGCCAACGTAATAATCTTAAACGTAGAGCCCGGCTCGAACATTGTAGTGACCGCATGGTTGTTGTAGTTTTCAACCCCGTTGTAGTACGTATTCGGATTAAACGTCGAGCGGTTGCCCATCGCCAATACCTCGCCCGTTTGCGGGTCGGCTACAACGACCGTCATGCCCTGCGGCTTGTACTGCTGCTCCACCTTATCAAGGGCTTGTTCTACATAATCCTGTATCTGGCGATCAATGGTGAGATATACATCTACTCCGTCTATTGCCGGAGTGTACTCACCTTCTCCGTCCGGCAGTTGGTAACCAGCACGATCCTTTTGGTAGGCAATATGTCCCTTTTGGCCAGCCAATTTATCGTTAAATTGCAACTCGATCCCCATTTTCGGTTCATCATACAAATCAAGATAACCGATCACATGGGAAGCGAAGGCGTTATTCGGATAAACCCGGCGAGTCGTTTCAGTCAAATAGATTCCTGGGAGCTGATTCTTTTTGAGCTTCTCACCACTTGGCAGTGTCGGATATTGCAAATTTAGAATTCGGTTCTTTTGCTCTTCACTGATCTTTAGCCCGAAGCGTCCCAATTCCACGACTTTGTTCGGCTTAGTCAAATTCTTCACTAATTCAGGAACAGGCGCATTCAAAATAGGAGCCAACATATTCGCTGTATAGTAAGGATCTTTCACAAAATCTTCGTCTTTATCATTTCGTGGCTTCAGTTTTGCGTTTACCGTGTATGCCTTCCCGTTATACGCCAAAATCTCGCCGTTTCGATCATAGATCGCCCCGCGCTTGGGCTTCAAGACTTGCTCCCTGTCCCACTGCTCTTGAGCCGTCCCCATGATTTCGGTAGCTTTGACAGTCTGAAGCCAGTAGATTCGAAAACTCAACGTCGAAAAAATCAAAATCGTACATAAGGCTACCATAAGAATTCGCCAATTTACTTTTCGCTTCCATTCCATCTCCGTTCATCTCCATCGCATCAAAGATCGCCCGCTCCCTAAGCCAACTGGCCCAGCTAAGAAAAAATGTTACCGCACATAAGGCGCAGTAACATTTAAGGTTTTTTGGGTTGTGGTTTTGGCAGACTCGCCTGTACTTCTGGGTTCCCGATCGTATGTACAGCTGCTGGATTGTATACCATCCCCTGCTTCTCTGCTTCTTTTTGCAGGCGATCCCGGTTGGTCATTTGTTCAATTTGCAATTTCAACGTTGCATTTTTTTCTGCCGTCACACGGTTTTCATGTTTGGTGGTCTGGATTTCGTAATTCAACTGGGAAATTTGCGAGTAGCGGACACCCACTAGACCCAAGCCGACGACGGTTAACGAGATAAATAAGAGATACAGCAATTTTTCTCCGGTCGGAATCGTTGGCTTGATTCGGACCGTGCGCTTTGTTGTTTTCGTTACAGAGCGGGATTGTTGTTCCAGCTCCATAGCTAAATTCCCTCGGTAGTAATAACTCATCGCTTCTCCCTCCCCTTTCTCGTCGATCCCGGTCTACAACTTCTCCGCTACCCGTAGTTTAGCTGATCGTGCACGTTTGTTTGCTTCTAATTCTTCTTCTGATGGCAAAATCGGCTTTCTTGTAATGACTTTTACTACTGCTTTATTTCCGCATGTACAAATCGGAAAGGCTGGCGGGCACGTGCACCCTTTTGAAAAGTCTTGATAAATTTGCTTGCAGATTCTGTCCTCTAAGGAATGAAACGTAATGACACTTACGCGACCTTCTGGATTCAAAACCTCAATTGCATCGACGACGGCCTCTTTGAATGCATCCAATTCATCATTGACAGCGATCCGAATTGCCTGAAAGGTACGCTTTGCCGGATGGGGTCCGGTACGGCGCGCAGCGGCAGGAATTCCTTCCTTAATCAACTCAACGAGTTCACCTGTTGTTTGAATCGGCTGCTTCTTCCGTTGTTGAACGATTTGCCGGGCAATTCGACGGGAAAATTTCTCTTCTCCGTACAGCCAAATGATCTTGGCAATCTCTTCTTCATCCCACTCATTGATAATGTCATAGGCGGACAATGGCGCTTGCTGGTCCATTCTCATATCCAAGGGCGCATCGGCATTGTAGCTGAAGCCTCGCTCTCCCTCGTCCAATTGTGGAGAGGATACCCCGAGGTCAAATAACACCCCGTCTACACCAGCCAAGCCTAAATCTCTCACAATGTCTTTGATATGGCGGAAGTTGCTCTTTACCAGCGTGACTCTGTCCATATAGGAAGAGAGTCTTTCGCGGGCATTATCCAGTGCCCAGTCGTCCTGATCGATGGCGATAAGTCGACCGCCCTCCGTCAGCTTGGAAGCAATCAAACTGCTATGCCCAGCTCCGCCGAGTGTACAGTCTACATAAATGCCCCCAGGACGAATATTTAGCCCTTGGACAGCCTCATCCATCAAAACGGTTACGTGATGAAACGACAATGTCGTCACTCCTGTTCTTCTCGCTGCTACAAATTAAAATCAACCAGTTTTTCGGCAATTTCTCCAAAAGAGCCTTCTGACTGGGCAAAATAATCTTCCCAGCGTTCCTTGCTCCATACCTCTACACGGTTTGATACCCCGATGATCACACATTCTTTTTGCATGCCTGCATGCTCACGTAAATTGGGGGGTATGTTTACCCTTCCCTGCTTGTCCCACTCGCATTCGGTGGCACCTGAAAAGAAAAATCGTGTAAATGCGCGAGCATCTGCTTTTGTAAATGGGAGAGACTTAAGTCTTTCCTCTAGTTGTTTCCACTCATCTTGCGGATAAGCAAACAAACATTGGTCCAGGCCGCGGGTAATAACAAAGGAAGTACCGAGCCCTTCACGGAATTTGGCTGGGATCGTCAGGCGGCCTTTTTCGTCGATGCTGTGCTGATATTCCCCCATGAACACGCCCTGGTCCCCCACTTTCCTGTCGGTTGGCTCCACTTTCCCCCACTTTTCCCCACCTAGTACCTATTTGTTATTATAAAAAAAAATCCTGCGTTTGTATGCAGGATTTTTTCGCATATTTTTTTGCCGGGAAAAGACGGGATTCGAGGGACTATTCGACCCAGCTTTCCAGGTAGGATTTTTGCGCATCTGTCAATTTGTCGATTCCGATGTTCAGAGCTTCCAACTTGTACTGAGCCACCATTTGATCCAACTCGAATGGTACGTTCAGCACCTTTTTGCCAATGTTTTTGTACTGTTCATTGACATAAGCCAAGGATACCGCTTGCAAAGCAAAGGTCATATCCATGATTTCAGCCGGATGTCCGTCGCCAGCTGCCAGGTTCACGAGGCGGCCTTCTGCGAGCAGATACACTTTTCGACCATCAGTCAAGACAAATTCTTCAATATCTTTACGCACAATACGGGAAGAAGTCGACATGGCATTCAGGTCAACCTTGTTTACTTCGACATCGAAGTGACCTGCGTTGGACAAGATTGCGCCATCTTTCATCACAGCAAAATGCTCTTTGCTAATGATATCGCGGTTACCTGTCACTGTTACGAAGTAGTCACCATGCTTCGCAGCTTCGAGCATTGGCATTACTTCAAATCCATCCATGTAAGCTTCTACCGCTTTGATTGGGTCGATTTCGGTTACGATTACTTTTGCGCCCAAACCTTTTGCACGCATTGCTACACCTTTACCGCACCAGCCATAGCCAGCTACCACAACTGTTTTACCAGCAACTACGAGGTTTGTTGTACGGTTGATACCATCCCATACGGATTGACCCGTACCATAGCGGTTGTCGAACAAGTATTTGCAGAATGCATCGTTTACGGCAACCATTGGGAACTCCAGCTTGCCTTCTTTCTCCAACGCTTTCAGGCGCAAAATACCTGTTGTCGTTTCTTCTGCACCACCGCGCACTTGAGACAGCAGATCACGGCGCTCGCTGTGCAAAATCGTGATCAGGTCGCCACCGTCATCAATGATCAGGTCAGGGCGAGTTTCCAGCGTTTTGATCAGATGCTCTTTGTATTCGGCAGGATCTGGATTGTATTTCGCAAATACGCGGATACCGTCTTCCACCAATGCTGCACAAATATCATCTTGCGTGGACAGCGGGTTGGAACCAGTAATGGTTACTTCAGCGCCACCAGCTTGAACTACTTTTGCCAGATAAGCTGTTTTTGCTTCCAAGTGCAAGGAGATCGCAACTTTCAGGCCTGCAAACGGCTGCTCTTTTTCAAAGCGCTCACGAATGCGGTTTAAGACAGGCATGTGTTCTTTTACCCAATCAATTTTCAGATGGCCGTTGTGCGCCAACGCCATATCTTTTACGATGCTTTCAGATACTGTGTTCATGTACGGATGGACCTCCTTTTATCTCATAAAGCAACCTTGTCTATCATATCATACGCAAGTTCAACCATCATCAGTTTTTCCAATTATTTTCCTATTAGCGGTAGTTTACACTCCGCGGTTTCTACCGTAAGTAGCTCCAAAAAGCGCAACAAAGCCTGCGGCATCCATTTCTTTTTATGGTAGACCAACTGTCGGAAAACACGGATATCCGGATGGGAAAACGAGAGTATTACTAGTGTACCATTTTTTACTTCTTCTTGTACGACAATTTTCGGAAGTAACGCAATTCCTAAATCATAGGCAACGCATTGTTTAATCGCTTCCAGACTGCCAAATTCAAAAGAAGATTCCACGGTGGCGCCGGCTTCACGCAACACCGATTCCATCATCCCGCGGTAACTGCATCCCTTTTCTGTAAAAATCCAGGTTTCTCCGGTAAAATCATGGGTTTCTACCTTCTCTTTTTTCACAAGCGGATGGGTAGGGGCAGCAACAACAACTAGTTTTTCCTCACCTAAAACGACATTTTCCAGCTCAGATTGTTCTTGTAGCCAATCGAGCACAAAAGCGAAATCGAACTTTCCTTCCTTTACTCCCTGCCTCAAGTCTTGGCAGATGCCCGGTGCAAGCATGATCCGCATACGCGGCTGCTCCAAGCGGAATTTTTGCAAATAAGGGGGTAAATAAAAGGCTGCCAATGACTCCACTGTTCCGATACGCAACGTTCCTGCCAGTTGCGCTTGCTCTGACAGATTCGCTTTTGCCTCATCTAATACGGCTTGTAGCTGTTCGCTGTAGCCTAGAAGCACTTCGCCTGCATGGGTAAGCCTGATCTTTTTGCCCCAACGCTCGAATAGGCTGACACCGAACTCCGACTCCAGATTTTGAATTTGGGTCGTCACACTCGACTGCGCGTAGCCCAGCACTTCTGCTGCACGAGTAAAGCTTTGGCATTTTGCTACTTCACGGAAGGTTTGCAAATAACGAGTATCCAGATTCCCCCCTCATTTCATCGGAAAAATCGATTTGAATCATCTAATATTATAGATAACTCCGATAATTATGTCTATGCTACACTTCAGTTATCAACGACAAGGTAAGTAAAAAAAGTGAGGGATCTACCTATGGGGAAATTATCCGCGCAAGCCCCCGGTCTAGCTAAAACACTGCGACTCCCGCAGATCGTCGCCCTATACATCGGGGCTGTGATCGGTTCCGGCGTATTGCTCATCCCTGGACTCGCAGCTGAGAAGGCTGGTCCTGCTTCCATTTTAGCTTGGCTTGTCATGTCTATTCTCGTCCTGCCCATGGCCATTACGATGGGGCTGTTATCTGCTCGTTATCCGAGCTCAGGAGGAGTCTCTACATTTGTACGGACAGCGTACGGAGATCGATTCGGAAACATGGTTGGCTGGTTCTTTCTCTTATCTGTCCCGATAGGCGCACCGATTCTGAGTGTGACAGGGGCCAACTACATTGCCATCCTGCTGAACTGGAGTGAGTCGCAAGTATATGTGGCGGCTGGTCTGCTTCTTCTCGCTGTCCTTATGATGAATGTTGTAGGCTTGCATGTAGCTGCACGTGTCCAAACCGTTGTTGTCTCGCTGATTATCACGATTTTGATTTTGGCCGTTGTCGCCAGCATTCCGCATGCCTCTGTCACTCACTTTACCCCTTTTTTGCCAAACGGTTGGCTGAGTGTCGTGCAAGCAGCAGGTCTGATGTTCTGGTGCTTCATTGGGTGGGAAGCCGTGACGCATCTCTCAGAGGAATTCGTCGATCCTGCAAAAAACGCGATTCGCGGTGTTTTGTGGAGTGCGGGAATCGTCGCTCTGTTGTATTTTGCCGTAGCCTTTATGACTGTGGCTACGCATAGCTACGGAGGCGGTATCTCGGCTGCCTCGCTCAGTGTCATGGTTCAACTCTCCTTAGGGCCGATCGGCGGGTGGATTGTAGCTGTAACCGCCTTGTTCATTTGTATCGCTACAGCCAACGCTTACATCGGAGCTGCGTCGCGGATCGCCTATTCGTTGGCCCAAGAAAAGATCGCTCCTCGCTGGTTTGGCACTCTTCACGCCAAATACCGGACACCAACCGGCGGACTTCTGTTTCTCTCTCTTTGTTTTGTCGTCGTTCTTGGCGTACTCTATTTCGACGTGATCGACTTGTCGAGACTCATCGAGCTACCCAATGCTACCTTTTTTGCAACTTACATCGGCGGGTGTCTAGCAGGGGTCCGGCTCTTGCGCAATAGTCGCGTAGGCAGAATCGCTTCCTGGACTTCTCTCGTCTGTACAGTAGGACTCTATCCTTTTTTGGGGTGGTCCGCTCTCTATCCGCTTGTGATTGCACTCGTGCTTTTTATCTGCCAAAAACGTCATACCTGAAAGAAAAAAGGCTGGGGTCGTGTCCCAGCCTTCTTTTCTTATTCATCTTTTCCAATCAGCCGAAACGTTTTGCCATCACTGGAGGTGAGGTAAAACGTACGATCAACACTTCCGCCCAAATCTCCTGCGTAATATTGAACCGTCATTCTATATTTATTCATTCCGATTTTGGCAAAGTACATCAGCTCATTAAACTGCGGAAACCGGACATAATCATACACTTCATACTGCATAAACGAAAAATGCTCGCGTAAAAACGATTCGCTCACAGCCAGATTGTTTTTCTTTACATACGCGACCAAGTCATCATAGCGACGAATCTTTTGCTTATCCATCACGTCACCTACAAATGACGAGACTGCTTGTGTCATTGCCTTTTTCTCGCTCTCCGATACGTTGCCAGGGTACAGCTCATCGATTTTTGTTTCCAAGCGATTTAACAGGACGACTGCCTGTGCTCTGTTGATTTTGTCATCAGGACGGAAGCTTCCATCTGGAAAGCCAGCCAAGATCCCCATTTTGTAGGCAGGGTAGACCGTCATCACCTGTGTTTCATTTTCGACCGAAAGATCCGTGAAAAATTTCGCAGTCGTTCCCCGATATTTTTCCCCTTCTGATTGATGCCCGATGGCCGCCAGCAAGGTTCTTGCCGCTTCCAACCGTGTCATGCTTTCCGTCGGTTTCCCGGATGGCATAATACCCGCTGAAGCTAAATGGTGATAGGTTTTTTCCGACCAACGTCCCGCAGCAGCCTGCAAGTAGGTCTCTTTGATATAGCTTTCAGGCTCATGGCCTGTAAAGGAAGGTATGACGCGTTCAATCAGGGATAAAAACTGTTCTTGCGTCACCGTTTGCTCTGGCTTAAAGGTTCCGTCGGGAAAACCTTTGATCAATCCTTTTTTGGAAGCAATCCCTATCTCCTTTGCCGCCCAATGTCCATTTGTGTCGATAAATGCAGGGGAATTGGCCACGTATTCTTCCCGTGCGTCGGCCTTTTTCATTCCTGCAGTTGCTATGCCCGTCAATAAAACCGTCAAGCTAACAACTAGTAGAGTGGCTTTTTTCCCGATTTGTTGTAATGTAATCTGCATCCCGAGTACCACCTTTCCCCAAAAACAATCCATTACTACTAATACGCAGAATTTGTCGGAAAAGTTTCGGCATAATTTATAGAAAAGTTTTCCATCTACTTTAACAATAAAAAAATAGCCGGGTCCACTTCTTGGACGATCCGACTATTTTGCGCTGTCTTTTACAGGTAATAAAGTTGATGAGTACCATCATGCGCGAATGGCGCATCTACTAATCGGTCAATCAAACCAAGACCATACTTATTTGCAAACGGGAAAAACGAATGCTTTCTTTCTTGCAGTCCACCTTCGGGCAACAAAGCGGTCTCAATTCGTTGGACGCGGACGTGCTCTACGTCATCCTTTTGCTGTAGCGAACGAATCAAACGCTCTTCCAAAAAAGAGACTTGCTCTAACAGCAGCTTACTATTTTTCTCAGCCAGACCACGCAATCCGCCATCCAGAGAAACGACTTCCTCTACCAACGGACGATAGATCGACATCATCGACTCCCGTGCCGAAGCGAATTGCTGCTCCAGTGGATGTGGCGCCTGGTTTTTGGACCACTCGGTTTTCCAAGCGGCGAAATCAGTCAAGACTCGTTCAACAGAAAGCCCCAAGCTATCCAGCAGTCTCAGTTGAGCACCTTCCACAAGGGTAATGGACATCCGAGGCAATACGATCGGCATCTGCATCCCAAATAGCTCGAATACCTCCCGATAAAACGCCCAGTACGAAATCTCGCCCGGACCTCCAATGAAGGCAAGCGTAGGAAACAGATGCTCCTGCATCAACCCACGGGTTACAACATTTGTACTAAAACGCTCCGGGGAATCTGCGACCTGCTTGAGTAATTCATCGCGACTGTAAGCACGTCTCCGATTGATGAAGCGCTCTCCGTGACGTTCCAGCAGCAATCGATCATCGCCCTCATAGACGAACAGATTGGCCTGATGCTCTTCCACTTGCAATTGAAGCGGATAGCCAGCAGTTGAAATCCGATCCGCTGCCCGCAGCAACACCTTCGTCAATTGCTCATTGTTTTCAATGATCTGTGAAAAAATTGGTTGCTGCAGTTCACGAACGAACGGCAACGAGGATTCAACCAGAACGAGACCGTGCTTGCCAAACATTTTTGCCATCAAGCGGCCAAACCACTCTGCGACTGTGCGCGAATCTGCCGCGGTCTGCGTCAGCAACTCACGAATCTGTTTGGTTTCGGCAGTCTCTGTTTGTCCCTGGAAAAACTTCTCCAGGAACTGCGTACACAGCTCAGGGTCCAAGGGTAGCGTACTTACCGATTGGCGGCCCTTTTTGTTCAGAGCCAGTCGCTCTTTATGCAGGCGCTTTCCATCGTCCGCTCCCCAGTACACATGATCGATCTCATCGATGTCATGGTCTTCGCCAGCAATCCAGAACACCGGAATGACGTTCGCCTGAAGCTCGGCAGACAACCTCTTCGCTGCCTGGATCAGATGAACAGCTTTGTTGACCGTATAGAGTGGTCCACCCAGAACTCCTGCTTGCTGACCGCCGATGACCACATAGGTGTCCGGCTGTTTGAGCAACTCGATATTTTTCAGTGCTTCAGGGTGAGAGCCCATCTCTTTATTAAAACGATATAAACCTTCCACGAGCTGGTTCCGGTGAGGATAGGATTGACTTTGAAGCCATTCCACGCGTTCTCGGTAGGACTGTTCACGGTAGGGATTATGCGCAAAAAACTGTAATGCAGAGGCATTTTGCTGCTGGTACTCCTGTGCCAGCGGATTCGCCAATGGAAGCGCGAGACATTCAACATTCATGCAAGCTCACCTTTCTTCGGGCCATGGTCAACCAAAATTATAACATGCTCCACAGCCACAAAAAACAAGACAACCCACTTTAATGGGTTGTCAAAGTGTAATACAAGCTTGTTTGCGCTTGCATTAAAATTGCGGAGGGTTGACGGACCAGATTAACAAAGCTTCCGTTTCTCCTGTATTTTCGATTGCGTGCGTTTTACTGCTGTCAAATGAAATACTGTCTCCTGCTTCCAATACATGCTCTTCATCGTTGAAGCGTGCTGTCACACTTCCAGTGATGACCGTGAAGCACTCTTCTCCCTCTGACTGCACGAACTTGTCAACAGCCATTTCTCCAGGCATCAGTCGCACTTCCAGCATCCCCAGCTTGGCACTACCTCCCATCGAGAGTAGCGAATAAGTGCCCGTCGATTCAGGAAAGACCAGTTGTCTGCGTTTTTGCAAGCGAGTCACATGCACCTGCTTTTGATCAATATCTTCGAAAAAATGAATGATGGGTGACTCCAGAGCTTTGGTGATTTTCCACAGTGAATCCAGTGACGGCTGCGAAATTCCACGCTCTACTTGGCTCAGCAAACCTTTGCTCAACCCTGTCTTTCCTGCCATAATTTCCAAGGTAAAGCCGCGTTCTTTCCGAATCATTCGAATCTTATGACCGATGGTCTCGATGGGAAGTCGCATAGTTCCAACCTTCTTTCTTATCGGAATAAATACGATATGTATCAACAGTGCTTTACACGACACCCATCGTTTTGATAATTCCGGTCGTAAACAGCACTATGTAGACGATTCCAAACCAGAGAAACGACAATCGCCAGGCTGAAAATCCTACCTTTTTGAGGGAGAGCCGCCCCTTCAACTTCATCTGTACCCACCCAAGGAGCATGATTACCACCAGGTAAAAACAGAATACCCACCACCAAGCGGAAAATGCCTCGGGCCAAATCAGTTCGTAAGTGGAAACGGCAGAGCGAATCACCAAAAGATTCGTGATATTTATCGCGAAGCGGCCCGCCAATTTCTTGTTCCGCGTCATTCCATACAAGATGAAATAAACGATCGGAAATCCGAGAAACGGCACAACCGTCAGCGTCCCCCACAAATAGGCCCAGACATTCGCCAGAAAGGTCATCTACTGTCGCCTCCCTCCTTCCGTATTCCCATGTCTGACTTAAGAAGGATAACGCGAAGCAAGGTTTCGTGCAGCGGTGTCGGAATCCCGGCCTTTTGTCCTACTTGGACGAGATAGCCGTTGATAGACTGCACTTCCGTCGGTCTGCGCTTCTTAATATCCTGCAGCATGGAGGAAAGATTACGGGAAGTATTTCGGCAAATGGAGACAATTTCCTGCAAGTCTGCATCCTCGATTTTTTGTCCGGCATACGCAGCTACTGTAGCTGCTTCCACAAATAAAGCACGCATGAGCTGTTGCGTATGTGAATTTTCGAGGAGAGCACCATTTGGGATTTCAAAAAGCGCGGTTAACGGATTGATCAGCGCATTTGCGATGAGCTTGCGCCAAGCGAAGGGCTGTATTGCCTTTTCATAGACAGCCTCCATGCCTGTTGATATTGCCCACTCAACAAATGTGCGAATCAGTGGATCATTGCAATCAGACGTCTCCCAAGAGCCTACGCGCAAAGTACCTGTACCGGTATGCACGACTTCTGTAGGCGACAATCTCCTTGCCCCTTCCGTATTAATCGCAAAGAAGCACTGTGTCTCCGTTAAAACGGTTCGAAGCAATTCGTAATGACCCATGCCATTTTGCAAAGCGATCACTCTTGCCTTGAGGTCTAACCCTCGTAAGGCTGGAAGCACGCTATGCAAATCTGGCTGCTTTACAGTTAACAGATACAGCTTCCCTTCAGGCAATCCTTCTTCAATGGGGCTCGCGGTGACGGAAACAGTGACTGTCTCGCCATTCAGCTGTTGAAAGCTGAGCCCGCGTTCATTTAGCTGATTCGCCTGGAGTGAACTGCGTGTGACAATCGTGACAGGTTGTCCAGCAAGTGCGAGCCTCGCTGCATACAGCAGCCCGACAGACCCGCCCCCTACGACTACCACTTGACACGTCATTGGTTCTAGCAGCATTTGTTCACCCACATTAATCAATGCTTATTTTTCAAGAATAACAGAGTTTTCGGGATTGTTCAATTGATTGCCACAAAAAAAGATCGAAATTATCGAAATATTCCTAGGCCCTTTCACTTTTTTTGTAAAAAAATAAGGCTATCGCCCTTTGACGATAGCCTGACCCCTGATTTATACGGGGTAAACTGCATGCTTTCTGTCCGAAAAAACGTGGCGCTTTTCCTTGTAAACCTCGTAGCGTTGGATTAATTCGCGTCTCAGTTCGCTTGGAGGTATAACAGCATCTACAATCAAGTTCGATGCCAGCAAGTACAGATCGATGTCTTCCTGATATTCTTTACGTTTTTCCTGAATAAACGCTTGACGCTCTGCCGGGTCCTCGATCGCCTGTATTTTGTTACTGTAGACGGCATTAACGGCTGCTTCTGGTCCCATCACGGCGATTTGGGCACCGGGCAGTGCGAGGCAAGCATCTGGTTCAAATGCAGAGCTGGCCATTGCATACAAGCCGGCACCATACGCTTTGCGTACAATGACGGATATTTTCGGTACCGTGGCTTCCGCCATGGCGGAGATCATTTTTGCCCCGTGTCTGATAATGCCTGCCCGCTCTACGGCTGTCCCAATCATAAAGCCAGGAACATCCGCCAAGAACAACAGTGGAATGGAAAACGCATCGCACAGTGTGATGAATCGAGCCGCCTTGTCAGCCGAATCGACAAACAAAACGCCTCCCTTCACACGCGGTTGGTTGGCAATGATTCCGACAGGCTTGCCATCCAGACGTGCCAATCCGGTAATCAGCTCTTGAGCAAATAATTTTTTGATCTCAAAGAACGAATCCTCGTCGACCAATGCTGTAATGACATCATGCATATTGAAAGCTGCATTTTGGTTCTCGGGCACGATGCTTGTGATTTCTTTCGCTGTTGACACAGGGGCTTTTGCCAGTGCAGTCGGTGGCGTCAATGTATAGTTCGCCGGGAAGAAACGCAGATAGCTACGCGCTGCTTGAATCGCTTCTTCTTCATTGGCCGCTAGTACGTCGCCACATCCGCTGACGGAGCAATGCATGCGTGCACCGCCCAACTCTTCCAAGCTCACTTTTTCTCCGATCACCATTTCCGCCATACGCGGAGAGCCCAAGTACATGCTCGCGTTTTTGTCGACCATGATGACAATGTCACAAAAAGCTGGGATATAAGCGCCACCAGCAGCAGAAGGTCCAAACAGAATGCACACTTGTGGAATTTTGCCGGATAGCTTCACTTGGTTGTAAAAGATTCGCCCAGCCCCCCGTCGGCCTGGGAACATCTCCAATTGGTCTGTGATACGCGCTCCTGCTGAATCGACCAGGTAGAGAAGTGGAACACGCATTTTTTCGGCTGTCTCTTGAATGCGAATAATTTTTTCGACGGTCCGCGATCCCCAGGACCCAGCTTTCACTGTTGAATCGTTGGCCATCACGCAGACAGTTTGACCATTTACCTTGCCAATTGCGGTTACAACTCCATCCGCCGGCAGATCGCCTGCCATGACATTCGCGAACAACCCATCCTCGACCATGAACTCGTCATCGAACAATAGCTTGAGGCGATCGCGAACGAATAGCTTGTTTTGCTCCTTGAGCTTGTCATGATACTTGGCATCGCCCCCTTGCACTACTTGGGCGATTTTTTCGTGCAATGTGTCTTCCAAATGTTTGGTCATCAGCGTAATCCCCCTCGTCACTCTCCGCGGTATATCGGTTTTCGTTTTTCTTGAAAAGCTGTGAGTCCTTCTAGGCGGTCTTTCGTTGGGACGAGCAACTTGTACGCGTTGCTTTCAATCTGAAGTCCGCTTGCTAGCTCGACCTCTCCTCCACAATCGATGGCAAACTTGGCTTGGGCTAGGGCAAGTGGAGCATTCGCTGAAATTTGCTCGGCCAAAGAAATGGCTATCGCCAGGAGTTGATCAGCGGGAACTATCCGATTGACTAACCCGATGGACAGTGCCTCCTCCGAAAATACACGCCTTGCCGTAAAAATCAGTTCCTTGGCGACGCCTTTTCCAACTAGCCGAGGTAAACGTTGTGTTCCGCCAGCACCCGGGATGATCCCGAGCGAGGTCTCCGTTAATCCCATCTGGGCCTGTTCACTCATGATTCGCAGATCGCACGCCAGCGCCAATTCTGTACCGCCTCCCAGCGCCAGCCCGTTAATCGCCGCGATGACTGGTTTCGGTAGCTTTTCCAGCTCTGTGAACGTATCTCGAATCGTTTGGATATAGACATCGACCTGCTGTGGTGACATGGAGCGCCGCTCTCTCAAATCCGCACCGGAGCAAAACGCCTTGTCACCAGCACCTGTCACAATGACTGTCCGGATGTCGCGATCATGGCTGATTTCACTGATCAAGCCACGCAGAGTCACAAGTGTTTCAAGATTGAGGCAGTTAAAAACTTCTGGCCGTTGCAGCGTTAGTACGCCGATCGCGCCCTCTCTTTGCAGGGAAACCGTCATCTTTTATCCCCTCTTTGCGAATGTGTGGAAAATACAGATCATCCAGCTGGTTTGCTTGCGAGCGATGCCTGCAGCACTTTTGAGGGGAGCTCTTTGCCCAACTGCTGCCCAATATACGCACCAGCCTCAATCAACTTCTCGAGATCGACGCCCGTTTCATAGTCCATTCCATGCAGCATGTAGACCACATCTTCAGTCGAAATGTTGCCGGCAGCTCCTGGCGCATACGGGCATCCGCCGAGGCCACCGATTGAGCTGTCAAAGATGCGGATTCCTTCCTCTAGCGCTGCTGCTACGTTCGCCAATCCCGTTCCTCTCGTATCATGGAAATGGGCGGCTAAGCGCTCGTTCGTAACATCTTTCACAAGCTCTCCAAAGACCTCATGAACCTGCTTCGGTGTTGCAACCCCGATCGTATCCCCGAGAGAAATCTCGTACACACCCATTTCCAATAGAGCCTCTGTAACCCTGCGGCTATTGTCTAGCGGAACGTTTCCCTCGTACGGACAACCGAATACCGTTGAGATATATCCGCGAACTTTCATCCCTAGAGCCAGCGCTTCCTGGGCAACCTCCCGCAGGATCGGATACGTGTCTAGTATCGGTTTATTGATATTTTTTTGATTATGCGTTTCAGAGGCAGACATGAACAGGGCAATCTCTGTCAGTCCGCTTTGGCGCGCCCGCTCCAGACCGCGAATATTAGGAACCAGTGCACTAAGCGTTACCCCTTGGCTGCGATTGATTCCCTGCAAGACCTCGTCTGCATCCGCTAATTGCGGTATCCATTTCGGATTCACAAACGAACTTGCTTCTATCCGCTTCAAGCCTGCTGCCATTAGCTTTTGAATCAGCGTGATTTTTGCCGCTGCCGGAACGATTGCGCTCTCATTTTGCAGCCCATCACGAGGACCGACCTCCACGATTTGTACACGCACAACAAGTCACCTCCCTTACCTAGCGGCCGCTCAGTTTAGAAACATTCTAATCCTATTCCAAAACGACGATGATATCGCCATCGTTGACAAAATCGCCAATATTCGCTTTTACTTCCACAACCTTGCCTGAGGCTTGAGCCTGTACAGGAACTTCCATTTTCATCGATTCCAGTACAAGAACGTCTTGTCCTTCATTAATCTCGTCACCTGGCTGCACCAGGACGTTTATAACGGTTCCTGCCATATTGGCTGCTACTTGTTTCATAGATGGTTCTCTCCCTTACATATCATTTTTGTTAGCTTACCGTTTTTTCGAGCTTGACGCGGCTCCACGCTCAGTAACGAACCATGTCGTATAGTTACCTGCTCGGAATTGTTCGTCCTGTAATACTTCTTTCAAAAACGGAATGTTCGTTTTAATGCCAGTAATCAGAAAATGATCCATAGCCTTCTGCGCCTGTTGCACAGCCTCTTCTCTTGTCACCCCAGATACAATGACCTTTGCAATCATCGGGTCGTAGAAAGGAGTCACCTGTGTACCTGTCTCTACCCCATCATCAATTCGTACATCCTCAAATGCTGGTGGCTGGTACAACGTAATGGTCCCTGGTGAGGGCAGGAAGGTGACAGGGTCTTCCGCATAGACACGCAGCTCAATCGCGTGACGCAGAGCCTTGACGTCCTCTTGCTTGATTGCCAGCGGGTGACCATCAGCAATGTCCAGTTGGAGCGACACGAGGTCAATGCCCGTCATTTCTTCCGTCACGGGATGCTCCACTTGTAAGCGTGTATTCATTTCCAAGAAGTAAAAGTTTTTCTGCTCATCTACGATAAATTCGACTGTTCCTACACCCGAGTAGCCCACTGCTTTCGCTGCTGTAACCGCTGCATCGCACAGAAGCTCTCGAGTTGCTGTGTTCAAAAAGGGCGAAGGGCTTTCCTCGAGCACCTTTTGATGTCTGCGCTGTATGGAGCATTCCCGTTCTAATAAGTGGATGACGTTTCCATGCTGATCGGCGACGACCTGCACTTCAATGTGGTGCGGACGTTCTACGTATTTCTCCATGTACATCGCATCGTTTCCGAAATACGCTTTTGCGCGACCTTTCGCCGATTGGTACGCTTGACGCAGCTCTGCCTCGTCTCGACAAATGTGCATCCCGATTCCTCCGCCGCCAGCACTGGCCTTGAGCATCACGGGATATCCGATGGACACCGCGATGGCAGCTGCTTCATCTGGAGAATCGATAGCCTGTTCGCACCCTGGAACGACTGGTACTCCCGCAGCCTCCATCATACGTCGGGCAGTCAACTTGTCTCCCATTTGACCGATAACCTCGGGGGTAGGCCCAATGAATAGGAGACCTGCCTCCAGAACGCGGCGGGCAAAAGCTTCGTTTTCTGACAAAAGACCATAGCCTGGATGAATAGCATCGGCACCGGTGCTTTTCGCTGCTGCAAGAATGGCCTCTACGTTCAGGTAACTGTGTGGAACGGGCGGTGGACCAATATGGACGGACTCATCTGCTTCACGTACAAACGGCAGATCCTTGTCTGCATCCGAATAGACAGCAACCGTAGCCACTCCTCTTGCCTTGCATGTACGGATAATTCGTCTGGCAATCTCACCACGGTTTGCGATTAATACCTTATTCATGGCAACGCTCCCCTCTTTGACAAACCGACTACAACCGTAAGCGCTTCCAAATTGTTTGCCTGGTTTGTATCATGTGATGCTACTTTCTATTTTGCCACGAGAACGATCATAGTTCTAGGATGAAATTTTAAATTTTTCCAAGATAGCGAAATCATTTCCTGCCAATCCCTCCAATAAAAAAAGAAAAACACTTCGGAAAAGCCAATCATTGTGTATAATAAAGGGGCGGGGCCAAAAGGTGGCCAAGGCAAAGAGCTGTGAGAGGAGTGGCTAACCATGTTTGAAGTAAGACGTTTGCAAATCAACTATAAGACACTGGAGGAATTCCAGAAGTTTCGCGAATTTGGCCTGGAGGAGCTTTCTATGAAGGAAGACCTGGAGGCGAACATCGTGGAAAACGATTCGGAATCTCCATTTTACGGTATTTATGACAACGATCTTCTGGTAGCACGTATGAGCCTCTACAAAATTGACGGGAAATACGACCGTTACTTCCAACCTGCGCAAGACTATTACGAGCTGTGGAAGCTCGAGGTCCTGCCTGATTACCGCTCCAAAGATTACGGAACTGCTTTGGTTAACCACGCGAAGAGCTTTGGGGCTCCTATTAAAACCAACTCCCGTTGTCGCGCAGACGATTTTTGGTTGAAAATGGGCTTCACGCCTGTGAAGTACAACCTCATGCGTGACCGTGGCGAAAACCCGTACGTATGGTTGCCAGAGAGCGTAGAGCTGCAAGACTAGCTCCCTCTTTATCAATGAATGCGTAAACAAAAAGAAGCGGATCAACACCGCTTCTTTTTTCATGCCTACGCTTATTTTTCCACGCGCTCTAAATTTCCGTTTTCATCCATTTTGAAGATCGCTTTGTTGGAATCCTCTTCTTGTAAAAAAGCAAGCTTACGAGCACGTTCCATGATCTGTACCAATGCACGGTAGTCATCATTGACACCCTGAACCTGATCCAGCTCTTTTCTAGCGCGTTCGTGGGCTTCTTTCAATTCTTTTAACTCCAACTCTTTTCCTTCCAACTCTTGTTCCAATTGTCGCATGCGACGAGTCAATTCTTTTTGATTGACGAGCATGCGAATGACTGCTTCAATCTGCTGCTCCTCTACATCGGTGTACATTTGTACCTCTGCTACTGGTGTCTCAGCACGTTTTGTATGCAACGTGACGACCTCGACCTCAGCAACCACAGGGGGTGGTGCTTGAATCCTCCCGAGCTTTTTCAACTGTTGCCTTTGGCTTTTCGCAATCGAAATGGCCGCATCGTACCGTTTGCGCACGCAACTGTTCCAGCGGAAGCCGCACGCAGCTGCTGTCCTTCCCAACCTTTGACCCACTTCTTCAAATGCAGCAAGCTGTGTGCCGCCTTCGCGTATGTGGCGCAAGGTGACTTCCGCCAACACTAGATCGTCATCTTCGGTCCATGCGTCTTGTCTGGAAGCTACCATATGAGTCCCTCCCGTTACCTTTAAAAAGGATGATGTAATTCATCCTATGCTTTTCCCTACTCTTGTAGAATCGCTTTCTACTAGAAAAAGTATGTCCAAGCAAATAAATGTTTAAACGAAAAGGACTATATCGATCAGGATGTTGGGCGCTTTGTCAGGAAGCTTTCCACTACAGCGACGTGTTCGGGGCTGCCCCATAGATGCGCACATTGACTCACTTCGCGCCGGATTCGTTCTTCTTGCGGAAGACCCATACGCTTCCACTTCAGGATCTGCATGTACGCCTCAATGCCAGCTAGCGGCTGGGCAGCGATTTTTCGAGCGAAACGATATACTTCCTCATGCAGCGCCTCTTCCGGATATACCTCGTCAACAAAACCATAGGACTTGGCTTCCTCTGCCCGCAATCTGTCTCCAGTCAGCAGGAGAGCGAGTGCTTTTGATTCTGGCAGCAAGTCCAACAGCCGACTTCCTCCACCCCAGCCTGTCGTAATATGCATGCTGATTTGTACAAACCCGAAGGTGGCCCGATCACTGGCAAAACGAAAATGACACGCGCCCGCAAACTCACAACCACCTCCGACCGCAGCACCGTTTATCATGGCTATCACCGGTTTGGAATACTGATCAATGGTCGACAAAAGCCCCGTCACTTTGCTGAGCAAAGGATGCGCCTGTTCAAAGCCACGCGCAGCAATAAACTGATTCAAATCGCCTCCGGAAACAAAGCTTCTGCCCGTCCCCGTCACAATCAGAACCTTCACCCGAGGATCGGCTTGGCAGTCTTGCAAGACCTGATGCAGCTCGTCAACCAGCTCCACACTGATGGCATTATGTACATGCGGCCGATTTAATGTGATTGTGGCAATACCGTCCTGTTTTTGCAAAAGCAAGGTCTCCATATGAACTCCCACCTTTTTATCAGCTAGTGGCTTTATTTTACCTTTCGGTGGACAAACAAAAAAGAGGAGGCCTTTACCCCCTCTTTATTCGGACAACAAATTTTTCATCGCGGAAGAATTGAATCCGACGATCAGGTTTTCACCGTCAGTCAGGATCGGACGTTTCAAAAGCTGAGGCTCTTCGCTAAGCATTTCAAGCAATTCCTTCACTGACATATCATTAATATCGACATCCAGGTTTTTAAAACGCTGACTTCTCGTGGACAAGATTTCATCCAAGCCATTTGAAGTCATTTTAATAATATCCAGCAGTTCTTCTGCTGTCGGTGGATTTTTGAACAAGTGACGCTCTTCATAGTTCACTCCGTTTTCTGCCAGCCATGCCTTCGCTTTGCGACAGGATGTGCAGCTCGGATAAGTAAAAAACGTTAATTTTTGTGTTTGTGTACGTTCAGCAACGGCCATTGGTTACCCCTCCATCTCAACTATCACGAATGATTTCATCTATAAAAGTCTTGCGATTTGCAGTTCATGATGTTTCGTTCGTACTCTTACGAAAGGTTAGTCAATTAATTTTCCTTCCTTACTTTGGATTTTACTGCTTCATTAACACTATGTCAATAGTAGTTAATTTAAAAACTAGATGAAAATTCGTGTGATATGCTGTTGTAGCACACTGCTACCTTAACAAGTAACACAAAATGGGATACACTTATGAAGATCTTCAAAAAGTCGTCTTTTGATCACGAAGGAGCCCTGAAAGCTTGGGCAACATCGAAAGAGGCGTTCACCTTCAAAGTCCGGTGCTCATGTAGGTCCCCTACACTCCGCTCCTCCTTTTTCAGGTTCTCACCACTTTCTCGGTGCTGAAAAGACGACTTTTTAATTTGATCTTATGAAGATTGTTTTGAGAAAGGGGTATCGGCATGGACCACGATGCGCAAAAGTTAACCAGTGCTTTAGCTGACCCCACCCGTTTTTCCATTTACCAATTTGTCGCCTACAGTAAAGATCCCATTACGGTTCAGGATATAGCTGATCACTTCTCTATCCACCCAAATGTGGCACGCTTGCACTTGACGAAGTTAGAGGACGTAAATTTACTCACTGCTGTTACAGACAAAAGCGGTAAGGGAGGACGTCCCAGTCGGTTGTACTCACTATCTGAACAGGTTGTGAGTCTGCAATTCCCACCTCGTGACTATCAGCTGTTGGCCGATATCGCGATTGAAAGCCTGCTATCGCTCGGCGAAGCTGGCGAAGCCGCTCTTATTAAAATGGGACATCGCATTGGAACAGAAATGGCAAAACGGGCGGTTGTCCGAAGCGGAATCAATTTAGAAACAGCCTCTATGGAAGAAAAATTGGACCTGGTCCATCGGATTGTCGTGGCTCAGGGATTGAAACCAGACATCGAAGCAATGGCTGAAGGAAAGCTGCGTTTTCGCGTGAATAATTGCACCTTCTCTGACAGCGCAAAAAAATACCCGAATGCCGTATGCCAGATGCACAACGCTCTCTTGATGGGAATATTCGAAACGTACTTGGGGAACATTGAATTACGTGAGGATGATTCCAAAATTCGCGGTTGCCAATCTTGCAACTACACGGTGATTCAGTATTAGCACCGCAAGTCCAGTCTCTCCTTCCCGGGTGACATTAATCCGTCATACCTTTATCGTTTACACGTGTTCACCTGTCCTATATAATGGGGGAGGAATCTTGTAAATCTTACCGTTGGAGGCAAAAAGGGGGGACAAAAATGGATCGTATGTATCGCGTTCTTGGTTTCTGGACCATTGTGATCGCGTTGATGGCGTTTTGGGGGGAATTGTACCCGATGGCGCTCATCTTCTTCAGTTTGACTGCTTTCTTCGTAGCGTTGAGCTACATGAACCTGACTGAACGAGTATACTTAAACATTTTCTTCGGCTTCATGTTCCTGTCTTTTGTTGGATTCACGTATTACACGTTCTTCGTGATGCCTGTTGGCCCACAAGAACACGCTTTTCTACAATTGATTATGTAAAAAAAGATGCTCGCCTTGAGCATCTTTTTTTGTGTTATCTTTTTCTTTTACTCCCGAATGCCTTTTCCTTGGACCATAACCCAAAAACGCCCACCCAAGCCAGCAGGATCGATCAACTGCTGAATAGCCCGATTCCGTTTCATCGCAACGCTCGTGAAAGGGTCCCTATCCATATGCGCGACCGCTTTATGAAGCAAGCCATTCCGCATTAAAAACCGATCCTGCCTCATATAGTTTATTTCCTGTAAACCAACCTTTTCTCCATACTCTTTCCACGCAGAAAAATTCACATGTGTCGTCAAGTCTTGTTCACCTATGTTGAGATACGGATTCGTATGAGCCTGATGGCGATGATAGCACATCAGTGTTCCGTTTTTGCGACTGGGATGGTAGAGATCCTCTTGCAGGTCACCGTAATCAATCGTGATGACGAATCCTTTTTTCAATAGGCAGGAAACATCTTGTGCGGCTTGCTCCATCGCCAAATTTATCTCGATCCGCATGCCGATTGGCAGCTTCAAGTTCAGCCCACGCAAATATTCTCCTAGCGCTGGTGTCATCTCCCCCAGACACTCTTCCAACCCGTCCTCGCCAACACGCACCCACACTTCCTGCCAGCCGGATTTGGTTTTTTCCACAATATGTACCGGAAATGCGTCCAGCCATTCATTTGAGAAAATAACCCCTTCTATTTTTTCTTGTTTGGCAGCTTCATTCACGGAAGAATACCAACGCTTCGGACCCTCGTGCCACTGAAGCGCCTCCTGCTGCATTTTCCGGTGATACGGACTCGCCTCTATCAAAATGACCGTCAATTCTTTGTATATCTCTGGCTTGCACGCACGGATGCGCTCCAGCATGTGGCGGCAGACAGCCCCGGTTCCACCACCAATCTCCACGAGAACAGGCGAAGTGATATCCGCCTCCTCCCATAATGCCAAGACAGCATCTGCGATTGTTTCCGCAAAGACGGGATGCACCGATGCACTCGTATAAAAATCTCCCGCTTTTCCTACTTTCGGTTGTTCGACCATATAATAGCCATGCGTGTCATGGTAGAGAGCCAACTCCATAAAGCGCGCGAACGTAATGGCTTTTCCTGTTTGGCTTTCTATTTCCTCGCGAATCAGTTCGATCATTGTCATCAGCTCTTCTCCTGCTATCCAAATTCAACTAGATAAGGCTATAATACGAAAAGAAGCATACAATATGGAAAGGCAAAAGCAAAAGGTGAAATCATGCGCAAAATTCTACTCGTCTTATTCCTGCTTGTATGTCCACTGACGGTGTTCGCCCAGGAAGAGCCCGCTACCTCTTTGGAACAGCTCATCCTGCAGCAGCATTTTACACAAAAAGAGCTGGAGCGAACCCTCACCTTACTTAAGGAAGAAGAGACGCGGACATACGGGGAAATCGCTCAAATGGATCTCGACTTGCAACGGCAAAAGCTGGTGATGGAAGCGACACAACGTCGTGCCGGTGAAGTAGCGCGGGCCTATTACATGGGCGAGCGTACTAATCTTCTGACGTTACTATTAAATGCGGAAAATTTCAATCAGTTCTTATTGATGTACGATTTCTACGAGATCTTGTACGAGCGTGACATGTCTCGACTAGAAACCTATCATACTGAGCGTACGAAGCTCACCGCGATGCAAACCGACAAAAAGAATCGATTGGAACAACTTCAAGCACTACGAAAAAAATACGAGCTTCAATTGTCAGAGATGCTCGCTGTTGCCGCTGAAAAAGAAAAGAATGTACAAAAACTGGATGACTCGACAGTTGTGGAATCCATGATGAATCACTTGATTTTAGACTGGGAAAAACGTGGTTTGCCCGCTTTCCAGACCTTCTTTGGAATGCTCGCGCAGGTCATGGTTCAAGTTCCCGAGTTGGCAACGCCGGATCGAATTTCGTCGGAAGGTCTCCTCAAGCATACGCTAACCATCAACCAGACTGACTTCAACAATTTTTTGATAGAAAAAGACGCCTTGTTTAAACAATCCCATTTCTCCTTTGAGGATAACAAGCTGACCGTGGAAGGCACGTATGATCAGATGGAGCTCAAGCTCGTTGGTAACTATGAGCTCGTCTCTCCCACCCACCTCAAATTCCACATTACCGAGCTGTACTTTGACGGCTTTGCCTTGCCTCCTTCAACCGTGGAAGAAATGGAGAAAGCGTACGATCTCGGATTTTATCCGGAGCTGATCTCCCCCAATATCCAAGTGCAGGGCATCACGCTGATGGACGAAGAATTAAAGCTCCAGCTACAATTTAATCTCCCATTTGGATTTGGAAAGAAGTAAAGCCAGCTATTCGTTAGCTGGCTTTTTTCTGGGAGACAACCTTATTGATATGAGCCGGCATTTCCTGCTGCAATTGTGTCATGTACTGGATCGCTTCTTTCGTTAGCGTCGGGTATTTTTGCCCTTGCTTTAGCTTCTCCAATGTTTCTGACACTGGGTAAATGACATAGTTGCGCTTGTTATTTTTCCGATAAAAATGAACGTAGGTCGGAATCATTTCAGCACTTTCGATGCTGGCCTCTCCTGACTCATTCTTGTACAGCACAAGCTTCAGAATTGCCCCAACATCCTTGTAGTCCCATCGCTGCGCGGAGATGAAATTGCCTAACGAGTAGGTGATTAGCCCTTTGTGTTGACGTCCATCTTCGAGGGTGACCGTCTTCCATTCGTAAGGTTGTACCACATGTGGATGCGCGCCCAGTATGATATCCGCTCCAAATGTCAGGGCTTGCTCGGCAGTCTTGATTTGTTCAGGACTGGGCATCCGTTGATACTCATTTCCGAAATGAAGCGCCACTGCAACCAGATCGGCTCCTTTTTCTCTTGCCCGTGCGATGTCTTTCTTCATCAGCTCAGGCGAAATCAGATTGATCAGATACGGCTTGCCCTCTGGAATCGCGATTCCATTCGTTCCGTACGTATACGACAGCAAGGCTAGTGTGAATCCGTCCTTGCTCAACAGCAAGGGCTCATCTCGATCCTCGGGATTTGCAAACGTTCCCGTGTGCGGTAGACCGGCTTCATCGAGATATTTGATGGTTTGCAGAACCCCTCGTTCTTTGCGGTCCATCGAATGGTTATTCGCTGTCGTTACCGCAGTAAATCCAATTTCCTTCAACGTATGTGCAAGCGACTCAGGAGAATTAAACATCGGATAGCCTGAGTATTTGGCCTCGCTGCCGCTCATCGTTGTCTCAAGATTGCCGATGACCCAGTCTGCCTCGCGGAACATCGGGATGACATTCGGGAAGAAACGTTTAAAATCATAGCTTTTCGTCGCTGGGTCCCAGACGGCATCCAACTGTTCTTGATGCATCATGATATCCCCAACAGCGAGAAGGGAGATACGCTGTTCCGGAAATCTTGATGGTAAAGTCGGAGGTTGTGTCTCTTGTTGATTGGTCGCTGTCTGCGGTGGTGTTTCGGGATCAGGCACTTTCACGTTGGGAGCTTGGCTCGTCTTATCTGTTTGGGCGACGGGTGCCGCACACCCAACCAGACTCGTGCAGGCGATAACGAGAAGGAGTGCCCATTTCCATGTTCGCTTCATAATGAATAGCTCCTTTGGTAAATGGTGACCCCCTTCCTTTTCTCCACCACCTGACAAAATCCTCTCCCAGACTTATAAAGAATGATGAAATGACTAACGAAGCATGCCAGTGACAAACGGATTGTACGTTTTCTCGTAGTCGATTGTCGTCTTCGGTCCATGTCCTGGATAAACAATCGTTTCATCATCGAGCTCAAACAGTTTGTCCTGGATGCTGATCATCAGTGTCTCAAAATCTCCTCCGAAGAGATCTGTACGCCCGATGCTCTGGTTAAACAGAACATCCCCACCGAAGCAGTGTTGGCCAATTACGAATGAACAACTGCCTGGAGAATGACCTGGCGTATGCAGCACCTGAATATGAAAACCTGCCAGTTCCAGAGTCTGACCATCCTCCAGCTCGTGCTCGGCCCGCTCACATATGATGAGCTCCGGCAGATTCCAGCGTCGCGATCCGTTGAGATCAGGATTTGTGAGCCATTCCTGCTCCAGAGGATGAATGTAAACGGGTGCTTTTGTTAATTCTCTTACTTGGTTGAGTCCACCAATATGATCCAAGTGGGCATGCGTCAAAAGAATGGCGACGACGTTTTTATTTGCGAGGGTGTGGAGCAACTGATCTGGCTCCATGCCCGGGTCAATCACAATGGTTTGGTTGGTAGTGGTGTTTGTCACGACATACGCATTCGTTTGAAATGCTCCCAACGCATAGGATTCAATGGCAAGATTTTGATTCATCACGGGAAACCTCCTTGATTTTTTGATACGAATAGAAAAAACAAGTTTGCAAACATGGGGGTATGACATGCGCCATATGTACGGAATTGAACTGAATGTACCAGCTGGGAAGCTCCCTGGCTTCTATGCTCAAGTCATACATAAAATCGGAGATCATGTCAATGTCTTTGATCGAGACAAACTGCTTTTTATTGTCGAGAATCAAGCCGAACAGGAGAAGCTGGAAACCATTTTGGAGAAGTCCAACATGTTAGGCGATGCCTTTTCTCTATTGCTTCTGCCGTCAGCAACGACAATCGAGCCACTCGATGATATCGGTTTTGTCTCCCAAAATGAACATTTGTATGTATATGCAGATCAAGTTGCCATCGTAACGCTGGTGGCTCCATCCCAATCAGAGGATCAGTGGGCTGCCATAGAACAACTCCGCGAGCATGTTCTAGGCGTGATACCTGAAAATACAGACCAACCCGAAGCCTACCTGATCGATCAAAACTTGATTCCACTGGCAGAGGGAATCGCGAAGGCTTATCAAGTGAAGCTCGTTTGGCTTCATCGGACTACATAAATCCTTTCCATGTAAAAAAGGGAGCGCCTGTTAAGCGAGCTCCCTTTTCCTTATTGCGACGATTTACGATCAAACCGGAACCACGCCACTTGATTATTCACAAGACCAAAATTGGCGGTGTATTTGCTGCCTTCGTACACCACTTCTTGCTCGCCTTTTCCTTTACCGTACAGCTTCTCTAGCTGCTGAGCACTGTCAAACATAGCGAGTCCTCGATATGTTTTGAATTTTTGCGCGTCCTCACGGGGAACTCCTCCCAGCATAATCGATGTCAATTCACCTTTGTGAACTTTGATCATCAACTGGGTCTGATCAACCAGCAGCATCCCCATCACTGCATCTCCCGCACCCTGCGCCATCTGCTCTACCGTGTAGCTTTGCCTTGTCACCATATCCATAAAATCAGCTTTTGTCGGCTTCAAAATATCCATTGCTTCTGTAACGTTCTGCCCGAGATAAATGCCGTTTACTCCGTATTCCTTTTGATTTTCGGGGTCAAATGTAGCAGTTGGTTCCGACTGGGCCGAACATGCCACCAAGACTACTACTGTCAACACCCAAATCACAGCCATTCGCAAGCATTTCGCTATCATCCTTCTGTGCCCACCTTTGCTACCGCTCTTTTGGTTATCTTAGCGTATCCAGCAAGTATCGGGCAACTATGGAGAGACGAGCTTATTGTCGTGTTCCGCTGACTTTGCGGCGCGGTCGATTCGGAGGCAGATTGTTGTCTACCGATTGTTTGAAGCTCTCTAGTATTTTGAGGAGTGATGCAAAAAAAGGCGAGCCAAACACCGCAACAATCCCCCACATCCATGTTCCTAACTGCCACGAATTTTTTACATAAGCGGATTCCGCCCCCGTTAAAATAAGGGCTGGATCCAGACCTAGCATGCCAAAAATGACACCAGCAGCCAATACGGAAATGACCAAATTGAAAAATCGCTTGTAGTGCATCAATCGAGCGGCGTGATACTCATCCTCCCAGCAATTTTCTTTCGCCTCATAGTCCGTCGCCAAAAAGGGAATGACTGATTTAAAAGCTTCTGTAACCCCTGCTGCCGCGCTGGACACCGCAGTTATATAAATCAAAAAAGAAATCGATGAATCCAACGTAACCATCATCTTCCCTCCTTTTTACATATGTATGGAATTGGAGGGACAACTTGCAGATTTTTTTGCAGTTTGTATATTTCCCCTTTGTTGTTTATGCGGTAAGATGTGAAGTGTATGTAAATATAAGGAAGGGCAGGGGTTGCTATGCAGGACTTTTCTTTTGTATGGAATCAGTACGACTTGATTCGCGGAATGTTTTTGGCGAGATTGACGGAAATAACCGAGGAAAAAGCAGATGTGGTTCCAAATGGCTTTCAAAACAACATTCGCTGGAATATTGGCCATATTCTCCTGACACAAGATTACTTGCTCTTCGGACCAGAAGGAATGAAATGTCCTCCGCATTACGCAGCCATGTTCGCTCCAGGAACCAAACCTGCTGATTGGCAAAAAGAAGCACCTTCCCTCGAAGCCTTTGCTGCCGAGCTAAAGGAACAGCATGTACGTATCAAAGAAGAATTTCACTCCCGCTTGAATGATCCATTGCCAAAGCCGTTTGAACTAGGAGACAAAGGCACGATGCATACTTATGGGGAAATGATGGTCTTCACTCTTTTCCATGAAGGAATGCACATCGGATGTATTTCGTCATTGCGAAAAGCAATCGCAGCTGCTAAATAAGGGAAATCGGACAAAAACGCGGGATTGTTTATCCGCGTTTTTCTTTTTGCCTGCCAAATGCTCCAAAAATGAAAACCGCTCCAATGAGGAGCGGTCCTTGTCGAGCCCGAATTGCTTATGGGGTTCTACCGGTTATTCTCTTTGGCTCTTCAACCTCCATCGTAGAGAAAAGTAGCTAAAGGAATCGGTGTATTTCCATACGACTTTCGTCGATTGCTTGATCATGATTATCCACGGATCTTCGCCTCCTGCAAGGCATTTCGCCGTTTACTCACATGAATCATCGGGCTCGACAAATATAGTATGACCTCCTCGTGATTTTTCATACATCCTCTTTACAATAAATCTGCGGCCAGCTGTGCAAGCACACTCCGTTCGCCTTTTTCCAACTGGATATGTCCAGCCAGTTTTTGGTCTTTAAATACCTCTACCACGTAGGTTAAACCGTTGTTGCTCTCATCCAGATACGGATGATCGATCTGCTCAGGATCACCCATTAGCACAATTTTCGAGCCCTCCCCCACCCTCGTCAGGATCGTCTTTACTTCATGCTTTGTCAAATTCTGCGCTTCATCAATGATAATAAATTGTTCAGGGATGGAGCGCCCCCGAATATACGTCAAAGCTTCCACCTGCAAACTCCCCATGCCTGCCAAAATTTTATCCAGATCACCTGGGCGTTTCGTGTTGAACAAATATTCCAAATTATCATAAATCGGTTGCATCCACGGTCGAAGCTTTTCTTCTTTTTCGCCGGGCAAATAACCGATGTCTTTTCCAAGTGGAACGATAGGTCTTGCCACTAACAGTTTTTTGTATTTTTGCTGGTCTTCGATTTGCAGCAGGCCCGCTGCTAATGCCAGCAAGGTTTTTCCTGTACCGGCCTTACCGGTCATGGTTACTAAAGGAATATCATCTCGTAGCAGCAATTCGGTTGCCATCCGTTGCTGCACGTTACGGGCTCGGATGCCCCAAATCGGATCATCATCTGATACAAGCATTTCTAACATCTTTCCGTCTGGGTCGACCTTTCCAATCGCTGAAATGGATGGGTTGCATTCGTCCTTCAGCACTAAAAATTGATGAGGGTAAAAGCGATAGCGCGGAAAACAGGAGGCCAGCTGCAGTTTTTTTGTCGCATAGTAAGTCTTGATGATATCGGACGCTACCATCATCTTCTGATACCCCGGGTAAATACTGGAGAACTCCCCCACAACTCGATCCGAAAGAAAATCCTCTGCGGAAATATTCAATGCATCAGCCTTGACTCTCATAAGCGCATCCTTACTTACCAGAATGACTGGTCTTGGCTGTGGTTTTCCGTTTTCCTCCTCTTGTAAGTTTAGTGCAACCGCTAAAATCCGGTTGTCATTACTCATTTCCGTGAATTGTTTTTGAAGGCGGTGGAAAGAGGAATGATTCAGTTCCACTCGAAACAATCCACCTGTTTCAAGGGTAATGCCAGTGTGCAATTGCCCCAGCTCACGAAAACTGTCAAAGAGCCGAGATACGTACCGAGCATTGCGGCCAATTTCATCCATGTACCGCTTTTTGGAATCGATTTCTTCCAATACGACAGCTGGTATGACGATTTCGTTGTCAGCGAAAGAAAACATCGCCCTTGGATCTTGCAGGAGTACGTTGGTGTCCAGTACGTAGATTTTCTTCAAAATCTCGCCTCCTATTACCCTTCTTATATACCCTATGCAATTTTTGGAGGGATGCTCAAGTGCGGCGACGTGATGTACTACAGTCTATGTTCAGGTAGACAGAGATAGACGACCCATTGGCAGAATGAAAATGGACAGCCCAGAACAAAATACTTGTAACCCTGCCCTCCTAACGAAGGAAGGCAATACTGGGAAAGGGAGAATGCCTGTGAAACGGATCATGATCTACTGTCTCGGTTTTAGCTTGTTGCTTACAGCATGTACGTCAGGCAATATACCCCCGACGAATCAGGCTGCACAACAGCCGAAGCATGCCACTCATACTCAGCGTGTTCAGCAAACAGCTCCCGAGCCTGCTTATAATCAATCTTCCCAAGCCACCGCTGATCGTCTCGCCCAACTAGCAACACGTGTGAAAAGGGTGCACAGCGCCACGGCTGTGGTCTTGGGCAAATATGCGGTAGTCGGTATTACTGTGGATCCGAATCTGGATCGCCCAGAAGTTGGCGTCATTAAGTATACAGTTGCGGAAGCTCTGAAAGAAGACCCCCAAGGAGCGAATGCTGTCGTTACTGCAGACCCTGCCATCGTCCAGCGTTTACGGGAAATGAGAGATGATATTCGTCGTGGCCATCCGATTGCCGGAATTACCGAAGAGTTGGCGGATATGGTAGGTCGGATCATCCCCCAACTGCCACGCAGTGTGCAGCCTCGTGAAGAAACCCCTTCCCAAGTAAAAGAAAAACGCATGCACAAAGAGCCACAAGGACAAAACAAAATCAACGCAAATCGTACAGGCACACCATAAACAAAAAGAGGTATCCCCCGGATTTAAGCCCGGGAGAATACCTCTTTTTCTTTATGGACTGGTGCTTCAGATGGCAAATGATCCAGTGCTTGCTTCAAATCTGCCACCAAGTCATCGAAATCCTCTAGACCAGCTGACAATCTGATCAAACCGTCTGTGATTCCCCTTGCAGCTCTTTCTTCAGCGGGCATCGCTGCATGTGACATCGTAGCTGGATACGAGAGAATCGTTTCCACTGCCCCGAGGCTGACTGCCACAATCGGCAATTTCACGCGATCAAACAGCGCTTTTGCTCGCTCACGGCTCCCTACATCAAAGGAAAGAACAGCCCCATGACCAGTCGCTTGTTGTGTTTGAATCAGGTGACCGGGGTGATCCGCTAGTCCCGTATAGTAAACTCGGCTTACCTGTGGATGCGTAGACAACCACTCAGCCAAGTCCGCGGCTGTCTTCGTACTCACATCCAGTCGGGCTTTCAATGTTTTGAGCCCACGCATCACGAGCCAGCAGTCCTGCACACCCAAAATCGCTCCCATGCCATTCTGGATAAAGTAGAGCTGCTCCCCTAATGCAGCCTCCCTGGTCACGGCCAGACCAGCCACGACGTCGCTATGCCCTCCGATAAACTTTGTTGCACTATGAATGACCACATCTGCGCCAAGTTCCAATGGTCGCTGGTAATACGGGGTAAGGAACGTATTATCGACGATGACGAGCAAGCCGTGCTCTTTCGCGATACGAGAAACCGCTGCAATATCTGTCACCTTTAAGGTGGGATTGGAGGGGGTCTCCAGGTAAACCCCTTTTGTTGCCGGTGTAATGGCCGCACGAACGGCTTCTGTCTCTGTCGCATCCACGAACGTTACAGAGATGCCCATTCTCGACAATACCTTGGTCAAAAACCGAAACGTGCCACCGTATACATCTTCCGCCACTACAACATGATCTCCGGCAGAAAACAGCATGAAAACGCTGGAAATGGCAGCCATGCCAGATGAGAACGCGAAACCGCGTGCGCCTCCTTCTAGAGTCGCAATGCCTTCTTCCAAAGCCTGCCTGGTCGGATTGCCTGATCTGGCATAATCGAATGCACATGGCTGATCGATATCAGCCTGATGAAACGTAGAAGCTTGATAAATCGGAACCGACGACGCACCTGTGAACGGGTCAATGCAAGTGGAACCGTGGAGGAGCTTGGTGGCAAAATTCATCGTACACTCCCCCCTACGACCAAACTAGCATTCAAGGCCTGAAACAAATCGGCTACGACATCATCTGGATGCTCGATGCCAACCGACAGCCGCAACAATCGATCACAAACACCGACATGCTCTCTGACTTCTTGCGGGATATCCGCGTGAGTCTGCGTCGCCGGATACGTACACAATGACTCGACACCCCCCAGGCTTTCGGCAAAGGACACGATTTGCAGATTTTGCAGGAATACCCCCACCTGCTCCACATCGCGTACGCGGAACGATACCATCCCACTATGCCCTGTCGCTTGATTCACCTGGATCTCATGTCCCGGATGCTCGGACAGACCCGGATAAAATACCTCCGCTACTGCCGGATGCTCACGCAGCTTTTCCGCTACAATCAAGGCATTGGATTGATGGCGCTCCATCCGCAATGCCAATGTTTTCATCCCGCGAATGAGAAGCCAGCAATCTTGAGGTCCGAGTACAGCACCGATTGAATTGTGCAAAAACCGGATTTTTTCCGACAACTCTTCTCCTTTTGTTACGATGAGTCCAGCCAACACATCATTGTGTCCTGCCAAATACTTGGTCGCACTATGTAAGACGATATCTGCACCAAGCTCTAGTGGGCGTTGACAATACGGGGTTAAGAAAGTGTTGTCTACAATCGTCAGGAGACTGTGCTGCTTCGCCAATTGTGCTACTGCTCGAATATCGGTAATCTGCATGAGCGGATTGGTTGGTGTCTCGACGAAAATGGCCTTTGTATCTGGGCGAATCGCATTTTTCAGTGCTCCAATGTCACGCAAATCCACGTACGTAAACGTCAGACCGTAACGAGAGAGCACTTGCTCGAACAATCGATAGGTTCCCCCGTACAGATCGAGCGAAACAATCAGATGATCTCCTTGGGAAAACAAGCCCATGACGGTATGAACAGCGGCCATTCCCGAGGCGCAGGCGAATCCTGCATCTCCTGATTCCGCTATAGCGATGGTCTCCTCCAAAATGGTGCGAGTAGGATTAGCTGTGCGCGTATAGTCATAGCCAGTGCTCTGGCCCAAGGCAGGATGACGATAAGCCGTTGCATAGTAAACAGGAAAGCTCACCGCCCCTGTTTTTTCGTCTTTGCCTACTCCCGCCTGAATCAACTTTGTTTCCAATTTCATGTCTGTTTCTCTCCCTCCAATAGTGTACGAGGGCATCAAAAAAGCCCTCTTTCCTCTGAAAGAAGGCTTTGTTTACGTCACCGTAAGCAAATCCTTCTCATCTTTCAGAGTTTGATAACTCTGCAGGAATTAGCACCATTATCTCCCTGTTAAAATACAGGTGATTGGTTGCCGGGCATCATCGGGCCAGTCCCTCCGCCGCTCTGGATAAGAAGATTGCTATTCAATTCGATTGACCCTAATACTAATGGATCGGCAGGATTCTTGTCAACAATTTATTTCCACCCGTTAATTTGCATCCTTCAGGGCGGTCATCACTTGATTGTCCAGCTTCGCTGCTGCGTTTTTGTCATACGTCTTTTCATATTGTGGTTCTGCGGAAATACGGGAACCGTAAAACATAATATCACGAACAGCCTCAATTTTGATCTCTACCATGGCCAGCTTGAGCGGAACACCTTCTAGGCGGTCTGTTTTAACGACAGCACGACCATTAATGGCGAAAGACGAGCCCGCACCGATCAAATGCAGGACAACCTGCGGTTCCTTCGCAATATTAGCCAAAATACGTGAGCGATTATCCACGGCAAAACGAATCGTATCGGCGCTGACAGCATACGTCCAGGACAAGGAACTGAGCGATGGTGCTCCTGACTCATGGTCTACTGTGCCCAAGGTAACAAAACGCTCCTTTTGCAAGAGCTTGAATAAATCTTCGGAAAGAGTTTGGGAAACAGTTTCAGCCATTTCAAAGCCTCCTATCAAACGTTTAGTACGTTCATTTTACCCTTCGCATAGCTGATAGGCAAACGTTTCCTCTCCACCTTGATTCTGGTTGTCTTTTTCCCTAGACTGGTAGGTAACGATACCGAATGATGGAAGGGGATGGACAGCTTGTCGCCTACAGATCGCCTCATGCAGCAAATTGACCAAGTACTTGAAGAGCTTCAGGAAGTTCGGAAGGTAAATGAGCGGATGCACAAAATTGCGATGTTCTTAGAAGATATCCGACTAGCAGATGTGATCCAAAATTACACAGCCCCGCGCAAGCTGCTCTGGATCAATTTCCTCGCAGGTCTTGCCCGGGGTCTGGGATTGACGATTGGTACTGCTATCGTTTTGGCTTTCCTCGGCTCCCTCTTGACGCAATTTCTTTCGATCCCCATTTTGGGGGATTACATCAGACAATTGGTGGAGTACGTCGAGACTTACAAGCAACGGCCTTAATGATAGAGACTAGTCTCTGTCCTCGTCATGATCGTCATCATCGTGATCTTCATTCCATTCCTTACCGTGCTTTTTCCAATAGCCATACGCATTGCCGTTGGGATGCTTATCTTTCTGCTTCCCTTTTTCTTTTTTCTTTTTGTCATCATCATCGTCTTCATCGCCGTCTGTTGGCTTCACAGGCTCGACAATGACCTTTGTGCTGAGTGCAACGTCAGCTTTCTTAATCAGCTTATCGTCTTCATACAATGCGAATTGAATCGATTTAGCACTAAAGGAATGATTCTTGTAAGACAACGTCAAAGAGAACTCGCCTTTGTCATTCGGTTTGATCTCTTTTTTCTTCCCGTCAGGAGCGATCACAACCAGCTCAGCATCGTCCTTTTTGTTCCAGCCGCTTACTGTCCCCTTCACTTGGATGGACTTAGCGGCAGGATTGTTTACAGCAGTCGCCTTGATGACATATGCGGTCGCTTGATCCTTGTCAGGAGCGTTAACGATTTCTACCTGAACGGATTCGGAATCAACCTTCTTGCCATCCTCGTAAACCTCGATCAAGGCTTTTTGATCTTTTGCGGCTTGTACATCCTTTACTGTAACTGTAAAGCTGCCTACGCCATCCCACAGCTTCTTCACGCTTGCGTCTTTTTTCACGCCATTATAGGTGACAGTTACTTTGTCTGCCCCCTGCTTGACAATTCCTTTTACTTTTAATTCCTTTTTCTTCGCATCCAATACAGACATGGTATGGATGATCATTTCCTGATCTTCTTCTGCTTTTGGAACGATCTTTACCTGTTCGCTATCGACCAGCTTGCTGCCTGCATAGGCACTTACGGTTACATACGGCTCATAGGATGCATCCGGAGCTTCAAAGCTGACCGTAAAAGAATGCTCGTTGGTCGGAACGACTTCAATGATGTCGGAATTCGGCTTTTTCACTACCACCTTGGTGACATCCGAAGTCACAATCCCCTTTATGTACACCTTGTTATTTTCAGTCTTGGCATTTACGCTCACGATTTCTTCAGCATTCTCTGTCAGGCGCACTTCCAGCCAGATGTCGCTGTAGTACTCGTTGTAGATACGCTCCCACTCCGCTTTGTTTTCTTCCATATACGTTTGGAGCTTCGTATTCAAGTTGATTTCATCTACAATGATGTACAAGTGATCCGCTTGATTTTTCAAGAGCATGTTCAACGTGGTTGGATCATTTTGGGCCAGTTCTTTTAAATTGTAGCGCGTGACTTGCTTCCCCTCGTCATTCATGACTACCTTTGTGGCACTTGGACTAGCAATCGAGCTTGCATTGGCAAAAATTGGCGTTAAACAGCCAAGAATACCTGCCGCTGTCACAACTGCTAATACGGGCTTGGTCATGTACTTCTTCAATGGTAGTTCCCCCTTCTAGTCTGCCAAAATCCCCCTGCTTGCTTGGGTCTTTCCTATTGACGGGAAATCATTTTCAAAAGTTGCAGCATCCAGGAAACCGCGTCTTATTACCTATGAAAAGCGCTTGAAACAAAAAAACTCCCCCCAACTTCCGAATCATTTCGGCAAGTGGAGAGGAGTCTTTGTCCCGTTATTTGCAGTTGTACTTGGGCTCACTTTCAATCGCGACCAATAAAGCTTCGACTGATTCAGCAGGGTATCGCACTTCAACGGACTGTGAATCAGCGTTCCCCGATAGCACATACCAGCTACCTTCCTGACGGTAGCCGATATCGCTCATTTGATGATCCTCATGTAGCAATTGCAAGAAAAAAGCAGCTGTATCCAAAGCAGAGCGGTCCTCTGGTCGCGCATCGGCAACCAATTGAATTTGGAGCCAATTAAAAAGTGCATCTTCACGCTTCACGCGATTCTCCTCACTTTCGCCCAGTTTGATCCGGTTTGATACGTACCTTTACAATCACGAGAATCGCGATCGCCACCAGCATTGCACTTTTCACAGGAAGCTGCACATCCAAAATAGCGAAAATGAGAGCTCCAACAAATAAAAGGATGTACAAGAGCACATTTTTCAAAATAGGCATACGGATACGGGTAGCAAAGCCAAGATAATAGACAATAATTAATTCCGCAAACAAAATCCAAGCGCGATATTTATCAGCCCACATGCGAAAGCTGTCAAATGCTGTGAGCTGATCTGGATTCGTTGGCACATAGGTTGATGCGATTTGTATCCAGTCCATCACTTATCTCTCCTGTCTTCAAGCGGTGAAACCCCTACCGCTTCACATGCCACCTCATAGGCGGAATGAAACGAATAGTCACTCCTTTTTTCTTAGGAAAACGCTATCTTTCTTACTTTATCAGGTGGTGGATTCTGTGTCAAAAAACGGTAGGACCTTCCATGTGGCTGGCATGATTTTCGCCGTACATGCTATGATGGGGATATGTCAGTAGAAAAAGGTGGGAATAAGATGAGCTTGTATGATATTGCCGTCAAAACGATTTCCGGTGAAGAAAAGACTTTGGCCGCCTTCAAAGGCCACGTACTGCTAATCGTGAACGTCGCCAGCCAATGCGGACTTACCCCTCAATACAAAGGGCTACAGGAGCTGTATGAGCGTTATCAAGATAAGGGTCTCGTCGTTCTCGGCTTTCCTTGCAACCAGTTCGCTGGGCAAGAGCCTGGAACAGAAGAAGAAATCGCAACGTTCTGCGATCGCAATTACGGCGTGACGTTCCCGCTTTTTGCGAAGATCGATGTCAATGGTCCTGGTACCCACCCGTTGTATCAGTACTTGAAGGAACATGCTCCAAGCGAAGAAAATCCAGATATCGAATGGAACTTCGCCAAATTCCTCGTGGATAAAGACGGTCGTGTCGTGAAACGCATCAGTGCTCGTACTCAACCCGAAGAACTCAGCTCAAATATCGAGAATCTGTTGTAAGGACAAGCCCAAATAAAAACGCCACTTCATCCCCAAACAGGATCAAGTGGCGTTCTTTTCTAATCAATCTTACGCTTGCGGTTGTGCTTCATAGCGTCTTTGCTTCTCATAGCGCTCACGATCTGATTTGTTCAGATATTTTTTGCGCAGACGAACGGATTGAGGTGTTACTTCGCACAGCTCATCGTCGTTCAGATATTCCAGTGCCTCTTCCAAAGACAACATGCGAGGAGCCTTCATTTTGACAGTCTCATCCTTGGTCGCAGAACGTACGTTGGTCGCATGCTTTTCTTTACATACGTTTACAACAAGATCGTTGTCACGGTTGTGCTCGCCCACGATCATGCCTTCGTATACTTCTGTACCTGGGTGAATGAACATCGTTCCGCGATCTTCTACGGACATCAAGCCGTACGTGGTAGCTGTTCCTGTCTCGTGGGAAATAAGTACCCCTGCGTGACGTCCTCCTACCGCTCCTGGTACAAGTGGACGATAGCTGTCAAAGGAGTGGTTGAGAATACCGTAACCGCGTGTAATCGTCAAGAACTCTGTACGATATCCAATCAAACCGCGGGATGGAATAATGAATTCCAGGCGAACTTGTCCGAAGCCGTTGTTGATCATGTTAACCATCTCGGCTTTACGTTGACCCAATGTCTCCATAACCGGCCCTGTGTATTCCTCAGGTACATCAATGATCAACAGCTCAGCCGGTTCCATTTTTTGTCCATCGATCATACGAATGATAACCTCAGGCTTGGACACACCCAGCTCAAAGCCTTCACGACGCATGTTCTCTACCAAGATGGACAAGTGCAATTCACCGCGTCCAGAAACCACATACGCATCTGGCGAATCTGTTTCATCTACACGCAGAGATACATCTGTCTCCAGCTCAGACATCAGACGATCACGCAGCTTGCGGGAAGTCACGTGCTTACCTTCGCGACCAGCAAACGGGCTGTTATTCACAAGGAACGTCATTTGCAGAGTTGGCTCGTCAATTTTCAAGAGTGGCAATGCCTCTGGATGATCAACGTGGCAAACCGTTTCCCCTACGTTGATATCGTCAATACCAGAAATCGCTACGATATCTCCTGCTCTTGCTGTTTTTTGCTCAACACGTTGCAATCCGGAGAAACCGAACAGCTTTTGAATCCGTGCTTTTTTTACTTCGCCATCGCGAGTAGTGACAGATACCATTTCATTCAGGTTCATGGTTCCGCGATAGATGCGGCCAATCCCGATACGACCCAAAAAGTCGTTGTAATCCAGCATGGTTACTTGCATTTGGAGCGGAGCGGATTCGTCTGCGTCAGGAGCAGGCATATGCTCTACGATGGTGTCAAACAGTGGGCGAAGGTCGCCTTCCAGCTTATCTGGCTCAAGTCCTGCAATCCCTTGCAGACCGGAAGCATATACGATTGGGAATTCCAGTTGGTCTTCCGTCGCATCCAGATCAATGAACAGGTCGTACACTTCGTTGATAACTTCTTGAGGACGTGCATTGTCGCGGTCTACTTTGTTCACGACAACGATAGGGGTAACTTTTGCTTCCAGCGCTTTTTTCAATACAAAGCGCGTTTGTGGCATACAGCCTTCGAAGGCGTCGACGATCAACAGAACGCCATCCACCATGCTCATGATACGCTCAACCTCGCCACCGAAGTCAGCATGGCCTGGTGTATCCAAGATGTTAATCGTGAAATCATTGTATTTGACAGAAGTAGTTTTCGCCAGGATCGTGATTCCACGCTCGCGCTCCAGGTCGTTAGAGTCCATCATTCTCTCTTCTACCTGTTGGTTCGAGCGGAATGTGCCCGATTGGATCAAAAGTTTGTCAACCAGCGTGGTTTTTCCGTGGTCAACGTGGGCAATAATTGCAATGTTGCGTATGTCAAGACGCTTCATGTGAACCTCCTCTATTATGCATACCTTCCATATTAACAGGTAGTGAAACGCGGCACAATGGGCAGTTTTTTACGGGAGCCACTTCCAGAGTAGGGAACTTTATTTTCGTCATACTAAGGAAAATGGAGGTGGCATACGTATGAATCGGTACGGCCCGAAATATTTGGTTGGCTTGCTAACGATTGCAACCATGTTGACCGGATGCGCAAGCTCGAGCAGCCATCCAAAAAATCAAGCGCACACACAAAGTACCACCTATCAGCAAGCCCCGGGTACCAGGACAAGCCTCACTCATGATTATCATGCCTACACTGGCGGAATCAATGCCCGCAATTATCACAAAGGCTATACGGTCAATGGTTTCAATCAGGATTTGGCTGAACAGCTCACCTTGGTCGCAGATGAAGTACCTGGTGTGGAGCGGGCTACTGTTCTCGTGAGTGGAACAGATGCTGTCATCGGAATTCGTGTTCGAAAAAATTTTGGCCCTGAGCAAACGCGCATAATCGAACAGCAAGTCCACTCAGCCGTTCGTTCACGTGTTCCCCACTTCTCCATCCAAGTAGCCTCCGACGCAGCCACATTTGATCGGATTCGTGCCATCCATGCAGATATTTATGAAGAAGCGACGCATCGGACCAATCAAGTTGATGTGAGGCCCGACATGAACAATCAAATCACCAATACATCCACGGAATTTCGTTCTCTGCTCCACGATATGGGTCTCAGAATCCCTACTGTCACTCCATGATGACAAATAGGAATCGAAGCTCCATATAAAAGAGGTGCGGAATTAGTCCGCACCTCTTGAAAACTTTTCCATTTGTTACTTACTTTGCCGCTTCAACCAGTTTCATTTCTGGCTCAACAACTTGCAGTTCACCCAAACCACGAACTAATTTCTTCGCGTAAGTTTTTTCCGGCTTTAGCACGGATACCAAGTAGTCGATGGCGATTTGCGGATCAACGGTTTCCCCACACGTGTAGCAATCCAGAGCAGCAAAGCCGCGCTCAGGATACGTATGAATGGACAGGTGGCTTTCCGAGAGAAGAACCAGTACGGTAGCACCCTGAGGAGAAAACTGCTTCGCTTGCACACTCAGTACCGTAGCACCGCATGCCTCAGCAGCCTCAATCATTTCCTTTTTCAAAAATTCTGCGTCGTTCAACAAATCAAACTGAACTCCCCATGTGTCAACAGCAACGTGTCTTCCGAAAGTCGAATATTCCATCTTTCGGTTCCCCCTTCCTAACGAGTGTAATGTTAAACATCGCTAGGACCTGCGTCATTCACTAACGGGGGCGGTTTCCGTTGTTATCCACCCTTTAAAGTGAATCCTGGTTCCTAATCCTGTTTCCAACGAAAACAACAATACCATGCATCGGCCTAGTTTGACAATACCCTTTTTCAATAATCTATAAGAACATTACAAATAGGCATGACGGCTGTCTCTACAGAATGGAGAGCAGACGCCTACTACAAGTGGCTTTCACCTATTACGATATATGCTAAACTTTTAGAAAGGAACCTGAATGGAGAGGATTACAACACATGATTACTATCCGTAATGCCAAACCAGAAGATTTGCCAGCACTAATCGCTATCGAGCACCTTTGCTTCTCACCAGAAGAAGCTGCAACACAAGAAGCATTTGAGAAACGTATTCGATTGATTCCTGACAGTTTTTTTGTAGCGGAAGCGGATGGGATCATTGCTGGCTTGATCAATGGACCCGTCATTGAATCTCCCTTCATTACTGATGATCTTTTTCAAACGATTAAAGAAAATCCGGCATCTGGCGGTCATCAAACTATTTTAGGTTTAGCGGTTTCTCCCACTTTTCAAAATCGCGGCATTGCCTCCATGCTCCTAGCACATCTGGAAGCATCCGCAAAAGTGTCCGGTCGCGAGACGATCACTCTTACGTGTAAAGATAATTTGATTGGCTACTATGAAAGACATGGATACCTCAACAACGGTGTTTCCAGCTCAGATCACGCCGGAGAAATTTGGTACAATATGAGCAAGCCATTACCCTTGCGCTAAATGTGAAGGACAAATAGTAAAAGCGGGCACCTCTTGTTAGGAGGAAACCCGCTTTTTCTTACTTCGCTACCTGATCACATAAATAAAAAAGGGCGCCATGGGCACCCTTCCTTCACTAAACTTCTAATTCAAATAGACGTCGCGATAACATTACCAATCGAACATCAATTGCTGGAAGTTTTTCTGGGGCAGTTCTTTTTGCCCAATTACGCAAATCCAGCCATCGGTCCGTTTCTTGACGTAAGGACTCAATCTCCTGCTCGCTACCATCCTGCTGGAACAAAGCCTCCAGCTCATTGGCCATGTGCAGAGAGTTATTTTCAAAGATGGACACTTCTTCGTCTCCGGTTAGCTCCTGAATGCTCACAACCGATCCTTGATCGTAGTGATACACCATTGTGAAGCCGTCGTAAATCCGGTGGACAATTCCATAGCCTCGGAACGCTTTCATTGCTTTTCTCATAGCATTTGCCAGCTGCCGATCTTGGATCAGATACGAGCTGTCGCATGAGTAGCGGCTGCCAATCCGACAGAAACTCAATTGAATTTCGCCGGTCTTGTCATTCAAGATTACGTCACGATCGCCATTGTCACACACTTTGACTTGGACTGAAATGTGTTCATTGGTGAAAAGCGAAACGAACTGGTTCAGCTCTTCTTCATTCACCGTAAAATAGGCCTTGGCGTAATTAGTTGCTAAACGCTGTGCCATAAATATCTCCTCAATTCTTTTGGTTTGCATGGGTCGAGTATGACCGAACAGTTATCCAAAACAGAGGAGATACGCTAAGTATCAACAAAAGAACGCTGTAGAACCTGGCCTTGCCCTCCGCATCGAAAATCGATTTGGGTAATGAAGGCGGATCACCTACTTTTTGTTTTTCGCAAAAAAGCCATTTCTGACATCTTTATTATACCTCAGGTGCCCTCAAAAGTCTTGAGCAAAATGACGATGAATTTTAGCAAAAAACCGGAATATCCGCAATCAGAAGCAGGGAAATGAAAAGAACTCCCTGATTCACTCAAATGCTTGCTGTTTCATTGAAATTCAAAGCGACTTATATCCCTGCGGTTGAGGTCATCGCTTTTTTGATCGCAGCCTGTTCTTCTTCAGACAAATGGTAGGTCGATGTACCCTGCTCTAGCGGCTTGGCGTACACGCGAGATTCTTCTCGTCCAAAAATGCTGGTGATCACGACGCCGTTCCCAGCGTCATCTGTTACCGCCAGCGAAAAGCTAAGATCACTGCCGACATCCCCGAAGGCATTGTAACGGATAATCGCTACTTTGCCGCATTGCGCTGCCATTCGTTGTGACAGACGATTGATGGCAAACTGCTGATCGCTATGCTGCTTTTTCATTTCCTCTACCTGATCCAGCAGTTTATGCAAGCCTTCCTCGAGATTGGCTCCTCCCGTCCCTGTCATAATCCGGTTGATCGATTTCCTCAATCGACTGGTCCGAACTGACTGCATAATCACGATCCATAACAGGATCAGTGTTAATGCGATGACGGCTAAAAGCAGGATCGCTACAGTGGGGATTTGTGATAGGAATGCTTCCAAAACTTTTCTTCCTTTCCGGCGCGTACGTAAATATGCTGTTAAAAACCTTCTTTATTGTACAACCGTCGGGCCTCCCATTCAAACAAGTCTTTTATAAAAACAACAATTACTAAATGAGCGACTTTTCCACCAAAAAAAGCGACACCCTCATTTGTTTGAGATGTCGCTTTTTCATTCCGTATTGGTTTGTGTCAAACTCATCGTCCTTTGGCTATCCTCCAGTCTGCCTACGCTTCCAAAAGCAACATTTCCCGACGGAGCTGTTTTAATCGCTCTGTGGAGTGTTTCATCTGACTTTGGTCTTTGGCTTGCATCGCGTCATACAACGTCGCCAGTTCATAATCCAACTCCAGACGCAGTACCGGGATGCGTTCTTCCGAGTCACGTCGTTTCATCGCGGCAATTACCTGATCCATCGTTACATTGCAAAATTTTTCATAGATCACTTTTTTCTCAGCTCCTTTTAATTCCACTATTCTGATAACTTCTCCGTACTGGATTTGCTTCAGCAAGACGCACTCCTCAAAAGTGACCTTGATCATGGCATGCCCTTTTGCCCGCTCTACGAAGTGGTACAGTACGAGTGCCACCCGAGAATCATTGACAGGAATGCCTGCAATGTGCAGCTTATAGGACCCATTTAAACGCTGCATTTTCCAGTCGGATCGGCCATCTGTGGTGTTCACGAGGAGGTGAAACTGCTCGGGAGATTCTTTCCACGTGACGCTCACCCCTGCTTCCACCAGGGCCTGCACCATCGCGTGCAATGTTTTGCGGTCAAACCAAACTGCCAAATGGAAATACTCCAACTCCATGCCGAGATTCATCTTCTACAGGCCCCTCCCGTTGACAGAATACTCAGATATCGTTTTCGCCGTAAGGGAGTGAGTGGTATATCATATTATTCAGGCTTTGGTTTTGCTATTCATAAACTCGGCATGTATTTTTTTCCTAGATGGTATGATATCATATGGAGGATTCCAAGCTCCCTTGACGGGGACGATCGCCCTTTTCTTTCCAGTAGGGTTTGATGATGCTTAAAAGAGGTGTTTGTTACATGCCAACATTTCCAGGTTTTCGTCAAGAAGATTTTGATGTTTTTGCCATTGATGGACTGGATGCTCGGATGGACGCGATCAAAACCAATATCCGTCCCAAATTCGAAGTACTCAGCCAACACTTTGCGCCTTTTCTCTCCGTAGCAACCGGGGATGAAATGTTTACGCACATAGCAAAACATGCTCGCCGTACGGTGAACCCACCAGCTGATACGTGGGTTGCCTGGGCTAATGATAAACGCGGTTACAAAAAACATCCGCACTTTCAAATCGGCTTGTGGGGAACACATTTGTTCGTTTGGTACGCGGTAATCTACGAGTCTCCTTCCAAAGAGATCATCAGCCATGCATTTAACAAGCATCTGGATGAGGTTCTTGCGATGGTTCCGGAGCACTTTCACTGGTCCCCGGATCATATGCAACCAGCAAGTACATCTCAAAAAGAATTGGGCACGGCTGGCGTGAAAAAGCTGGTGGACAGGCTGGCACAGGTAAAAAAAGCGGAGTTGCTCTGCGGAATTACCATTGATCGTCATGATCCAATTCTTTCAGACGGAGAAGCATTGGTGAGTCGACTCGAAGAAACATTTGGCGTGTTGAGTAAGCTCTATACATTAGGAAATTCTCGTGGATAGAACGCTTACCGCTTTCTTTACTTAAGTTATATGCAAAAGAACAGGTCCGCTTTCATTTGAAAAACGCAGGCCTGTTCTTTTGTTTTAGGAAAAAGACCGCAGCCGATCCAAAGACTTGTTCACATCGCCAAACATGCGGTCAAACAATTGTTGGACACTTGGTACATCATCAATCAATCCAATAACCTGACCAGCCCACCCAAAGCCTCGCTGGCTGTCGCCCTCATAAATAAAGGTGCAATTGCTCTCTCCACTGATGAAGCTCTTTAACTGCTCGTAGCCTGCCCCTTCTTTTTCCAATTGGAGAATATGATCAGAGCCTGGTGTACGAACGACCCTCGCAGGTGCCCCCAGTGTGCGCTTGATAACTGCGGTATCGTGCTCGGTTCCAGTAACTAACGCCTCTTTATAAGCAGAATGGGCATGGACACATTCTTTCGTCGCAATAAATCGCGTTCCCATCTCCACACCTTCTGCACCAAGTGCAAGCGCTGCCAAAATTCCCCGACCATCACCGATACCACCGCTAGCCAATACCGGGATTTTCACGGAATCCACCACACGCGGAATCAGAACAAACGTCCCGATATCATCTCGTCCCAGGTGACCCCCACCTTCTTGACCAACAGCCATCACAGCATCCGCGCCGATCGATTCAGCTTTTTGTGCTTGGCGGGCAGATGCAACCAAGACAAGCTTTTTGATGGGATGACCATCGAGTCTGCGCAGCAGTGGCTCTGGATTTCCTCCTGTTACCGAAACAGCTGTCACTCCTTCTTCAATCGCCACATCCAGCATTTCTTCATACGGCCGACCGTGTTGACCAATTGCGTAATTCACACCAAATGGCTTATCGGTCAATGCACGAACCTTGCGAATCTCCTCTCGCAGCGCTTCAGCCGATGGCAAGGACATCGCCGTAATTTGACCGAGTCCCCCCGCATTTGACACAGCCGCAGCCAAGTCTGCGTAAGCTAAATAAGCCAAGCCGCCTTGAACGACTGGGTATGCTATTTGAAGTAGCTCCGTTACTCTCGTTTTCATCCTTTTATCACCTCGTGTAAATGACCTTCTCGGCTTACAGGCTAAACTCCTGCCACCACACGTAAACCTGAATAAAAATTCGCTTGCTTTCCCCCCCTATTTTGCTATACTCAATTTGTTTGTTTTTCCCCTTATTATTCTTGATTAGTAAAGTGAGGCGATCGTAGTGAGACAAATGAAAACTCCTTTGTTCAGCGGGTTGTTGGAGCACGCCAACCGGAACCCGATTCAATTTCACATTCCGGGCCATAAGAAGGGTATGGGTATGCATCCGGCATTTCGCGAGTTCATCGGGGACAACGCTCTTTCGATAGACCTCATCAACATTGCGCCATTGGATGATTTGCATCACCCGAAGGCAATGATTAAAGAAGCACAAGATTTGGCAGCCGAGGCATTCGGCGCTGACCATACATTCTTTTCCGTACAAGGTACAAGCGGTGCCATCATGGCGATGATTATGGCGACCTGCAGTCCTGGCGACAAAATTATCGTACCGCGTAACGTGCACAAATCGATTATGTCGGCGATTATTTTCGCTGGAGCAATCCCCATCTTTATTCACCCTGCCATGGACGAGCGCCTGGGTATTTCTCACGGGATCACAGTGAAGGCCGTGCAAAAAGCACTGGAAGCCCACCCTGATGCTGCTGCTCTGTTGGTGATTAACCCAACGTACTTTGGTATTGCAGGTGACCTGCGTGAGATCGTGCGGGCGGCGCATAACTATGAAATTCCTGTATTGGTCGACGAAGCGCATGGTGTGCATATTCATTTTCACGAGGAGCTCCCGATTTCAGCCATGCAAGCAGGTGCCGACATGGCTGCGACCAGCGTACACAAGCTGGGTGGCTCTTTGACCCAAACGTCGATCTTGAATGTACGGGAAGGGCTCGTCGATGTGGATCGGGTGAAAACGGTCATGAGTATGCTCACGACGACCTCGACTTCTTACATCTTCCTCGCGTCGTTGGACATGGCGCGTCAGCACTTGGCCCTCAACGGGAAAATGCTCGCGGATCAAGCGATGGAGCTGGCAACAAAAGCACGCGATATGATTAACGAAATCCCGCGTATTTACTGCGTGGGCAAGGAGATTCTTGGAAAGCCTGCGACTTTTGCGATGGACCCAACCAAGCTCCTCATCCATGTACGCGATCTCGGAATCACTGGATGGGAAGTCGAGAACTGGCTGCGTGACAAGTATAACATTGAGGTAGAGATGAGCGATCTGTATAACATCCTCTGCTTCGTTACTGCCGGAGATACGGAAGAATCCATCCGTGCGCTGGTAAATGGCTTGCGTGATCTGTCCGTTGAATTTTCGCACGTACAAGCAGAAGACAAGCCGACCATCTCCCTGCCGAATATCCCTGTGCTGTCCACCACCCCTCGGGATGCTTTCTATGCAGAAACAGAGACGATTCCATTAGTGGAAGCAGCAGGTCGAGTCATCACTGAGTTCATCATGGTGTATCCTCCAGGCATCCCGATCTTCCTACCTGGGGAGGTAATCACCGAGGAAAATATCGCATACATCCAGGAGAACATTCGAGTCGGATTACCTGTACAAGGTCCTGAAGATGAGACACTGAAAACGATCAAAGTCGTAAAAAGACAAACCGCCATTTCTGGCTAAGCGATCCGAACCGAAAAACGGCTGCCTCTTTCACGAGAGAGCAGCTTTTTTATTTTTTATGCAAGCATTTTGAGATAAGATGAAATTGGGAAAAATCAGGAAAGGTGAGCGATGCTGCCATGCCAGACTGGTCGTATCAAACGATATTTCGGCCACTTCTCTTTCTCATGCCACCCGAAAGGGCTAGATCGATTACCTTGAAATCAATCGGTACTTTGGCCAAAATTCCGGGTGGTCCGTCCATCATCGAATGGATGGGACATATGGAGCCACCCTCGCAGCTCTCCAAAACAATGGGCGCAGTCACGTTCCCTACCCCAGTCGGGTTGGGTGCAGGATTGGACACGGAATGCATCGCCATTCAGGCGCTGTCCAAATTCGGCTTCGGGTTTCTAGAGCTAGGACCTGTGTCCAAAGATCCGATCGTTTCTCACCGCACCGTTCACCGTGACATTACCGCCATGAATATCCACTATTTCGGTCATTTGGTAAATAATGGTATAGATGACCTTCTGAGGCGCCTGACGGGGTCTTCTGGCATCAAAATTCCGATCGGAGTCAGATTGGCCTGCCAACCAGAAACCAGCCTGAGAGAAGCCACAGAAGAGCTTCAGGAGCTGATCGGCAAATTGGAGCACATCTGTTCGTTTTTCACAATTGATACGCGCGCGAATTTGGGACAGCCAGAATGGAGCCATACAGCGTGGAAGGAACATTTTTCCTGTTTGCGCAGCCAAACAGATCTACCTCTCTTGCTGGCGATTCCTCCGAGCCTTTCAGAAACGGAAGCACTCCCGATTCTCATCTCGGCAAAAGAAGCAGGACTCAACGGTCTAGTTGTCGCTGGAGGCATCATCCAGGAAGATTCATCACGCGCGAACACCTCTGTTTACACCACAGGGAGGAGTTCGCACAAACAAGCGGTCAATTTTGTCTCTTGGACACGGGAACAGTGGTCAGATGCTCTTATCATTGGATCAGGTGGGATTCTGGAGCCACAAGATGCTCTGACCTTTCTGGCAGCGGGTGCCGACTTTGTGCAGTTGCACAGTGGCTTGGTCTATTCTGGACCTGGCTTGCCAAAACGAATTAATGAAGCCATCTTGCAAACACAACCAGCCACAAACCCTCCACAAGAAAAGCGACCTGCTTTTTTATTTCCTTCTTGGGTATGGGGCATCTTGTTGGGCTTGGGCATGATGATCGGCGGGGCACTTGCCTGGCTGGTCGCCGCAACAACCGTCGTCCTCCCCTACGACGAACGCTTTCTCGGGATGTCAGCCGACCAGCTTGCATTTTTAAATGCGCAAATCCTCTCTTTTATGTCGCACGATCGGGTAAGTCTGGCAGGAACGATGATATCCATAGGAATTTTGTATAGCCAACTGGCTTACCATGGCCTACGTAAAGATATTCACTGGACGCGGACCATCTTGCTCGTCTCCGGAGCCGTTGGATTTTCCAGCATCTTTTTATTTATTGGATATGGGTACTTCGATTACTTGCACGCGATTTTAGCGCTCGTATTGTTCCCCATGTTTTTGCTCGCATTACGGACACCAGCGAAGGTTCATTTGACTCGCCTACCTCCTCAGCTTCACAATGATCGAGATTGGCGAATGGCACTATGGGGACAGTTGCTCTTTGTCATCATCGGATTTGGTTTAACAGGGGCTGGTATCATCATTTCGATCATCGGCGTCACTGATGTCTTCGTTCCTTCCGACCTCGTCTTTCTCTGTGTGTCTGCTGATACCTTGCAGTCTTACAACGAGCGATTAATTCCGGTCATTGCTCATGACCGTGCTGGCTTTGGCGGGGCATTAGTTTCGAATGGCCTAGCCGTCTTGCTGATCAGTCTTTGGGGGATCAGGCGAGGAGAAGGGTGGATTTGGTGGACATTGTTTTTAGCAGGCATTCCAGGCTTTGTTTCTGGCATAAGCATACATTTTACCGTTGGCTATGTTGATTTTATTCATCTCTTGCCTGCTTATGTGGCCGTCCTTATATTTCTCATAGCACTTGTCCTTTTGAAGCCATATTTATGCCGGACGTAAAAGAAAACAGACGAAAGAAATCCTTTCGTCTGTTTTTCTCTCAGAGAGCCTGACTCGATTTATTCAGAATCAGTCCTCGTCTTTTTCATCATCGTCGTCTTCGTCGTCATCGTCAGCACCCGAGGCGAACGCCAACGTGTAAACGTAAGGAGTTTTGTCGCGATCATCTACCCAGACAATGCGATTCCCCCCCATGCGCGGGCTTTTCAATTCCGCATCATCATCCCACTCGATATCGCTAAATGACCCCTCTTCGAAATCATATAGCTCAAAGTAGAACTGCTTGCCTTTTCCGGACAGACGATTGTCTTCAAACAAAATCATATTTCGTGAAGCCTGTGGATTTTTCTGGTCGCCATCCGAATAGCGTAGCAGCGGATTGACTTTTTGACGGTCGATGTTGTAATAGTACAAATCCCAACCTGCTTTGGAATTGCCAGTATCTTCGCTCCAAACCACGAAATCATCGCCAATCGCTGCTTTGTCTATTTTTACGTTTTTACGAATTTCTCTTTCTCTATCTGCCTCGATATCGTAGAGAATGATCGATGCATTCTTTTTGCCTTCTTCGACTACCCAGGTTGCATAGTCCTGAGAAATATCAACACTTAACGGTTCACTTTTTAGCCTTGTTACCTCAGTATGCTTTCCAGTGGACAGATTTGTGATGATCACTTCTGCTCTGCGATCGACATTAACCCACAATAGACGTTCTCCGTCGATTTCGTAAAACTTCTCACTCGGCTTTTGATCATCATCTTCGTTTGTGATCTGCGTTTGGACGCCTTTACGAATATCGTAGGAGAAGAGCGCGTCTTCCTTCTGATCATACCAGACAACATAACGAGAGCTTACGACAGGGCGAGCAGCATCTTGACCTGAACCACTGATGGCTTTGCTCGTTCCTTTTTCCATATCGTAAAGAACGATCGCATTGTTATTCTTAGACTTTGATACATACGCGACATAACGATCGTGGCCAGCTGGATCAATAGGATCGCCACCTACATTACCCAGCGGAACTTGCTCTTTATCGTCCAGATCATACAGATGAAGCTGGAGCTGTTTATTACTGTCCTTTTTGGCATACAAAATGTAGTCACCATAAATTTTCGGTCCTACATTTCCAGAAAGGTTGGAGTCAATCTTCTTTTTGGACGATTTATCGACGGTACGATAGATCAGATCATTACCTTCCGCATACACATAATCATCTTTGTACGTATGTACAAATTCTTTGTCACTTGAACCGTTCGTCAATTCTTTGTTTCTGCCATTGCTGATGGTATGCACGTAGATTTGATTATACGAGCGATTCTCATACAAAATTTTATTTGTGGAAAGAGTAGGACGCCCTTGATCGCCTTTTTGGACGACAGCTTCCTTTTCTTGTTTGGCTTTGATATCGTAATAGTAAATATCGCTGTTGCCATCTCGCTCATCTTCCCATGCGACATACGCATCACTTACTACTGGGTTGCTTGCTTTTCCACTCGCAGATACGACCTCTGTATCTCCTGTAGAAATTTTGTACAGATAAACATCCCCGTTATCTGTCCAGACAACGTTTTTATCCCCGATCTCCACACCATCGACAGTTGCTGACCCATCTGACAAACGGGTTTCTTTTTGCTTCGCGATGTCATACAAGTAGACGTCCGAACCACCATCACGGGAGTCGATCCATACGACATACTCACCATCGACTTTGGGATTCGTCTTTTCTGATTCCTTGTCGCCAATTTGCGTTTGTGTACCTTTATCGAGATTGTAAAGGGTTACGGTTTCTTCCCCTTCAACCATCCACACGGCATATTTTTTGGAAATGTCATAACCGGCTCCGGAAATCTCAGGCTTGCTCGCATCGATTTTTTCTTCATCACCAATACTGTAGGCAAGCGCCGGTGTCCCGCTCCACAGAGATGTGACCAAAAGTGCAGCGGCCAGCATTCCCTGCATCGGTTTTCGCTTCATGAAACAATTCCTCCTTTTACAACGATTTTCACTCTTCTCCATTATCCTCCATACGGAAAAGGTTGTCAAAAAAAACAGGCCTCACCGTAGGCCTGTTGACTATTTTTTATTCTTTTTCCTGTCTTTCACCAGGTCGGCAGTCACAGTTGCACACCGCATAAAGCGTTTTCACTGAGTTACTTTCAAAATGCTCGATGATGGTTCCGCAAGTCTGACATACGATAGTTCCCATCTATGTCCCCTCCGCATTCAATTGATTCACATATTCCTTTAAATGTTATGTTACATTCATCTTAATATGCTACAACGTTCGGAGTCAAGATGCATTCGTCGATAATTAGTATGTCACATTACAACGGAATATTATCATTCAACCAGGTCACGATTTTTTGCAAAACTTCTTCCTTTTCAGGTTCATTCAAAATTTCGTGTCGCAAGCCTGCGAATCGCTCAAAGGTTTGTCTGTCTGAAAGGCCGGCTGTAAACTGCTCCACAGCATCCGCATCAACCAATGTATCAGCCCCAGCCTGCAAAACAAGGACAGGATGCTTGATTCGATTCCTTTCCTCCCACGCCTTTTCCATAGATCGGTTCAATTCCGTGAACCATCTGACACTTACCTTGGAATAATTGAGCGGATCGTTGCGATAAGCAGCCTGAACAGCTTCGTCACGCGATACCATATCGGGAGTGATTCCATTCGGCATGACAAGGGTTGGCCAGACCCGATCGAGAAATTGTGCCAATTGCGCCTTCCACGCCGGTACAGCCAATTTGAGCTTCATGCATGGAGATGTGAGAATTAACCCTGCCAACTCATTGCTCCGCTCATCCGTCTGAATAAAGCGAGTCGCGATGAGACCACCCAGACTATGCCCCATTAAAAATACTGGCTTCTCCCCTGATGCATCGGCAAGAGCGGTACTCGTCCACTCACGTACACGGGACAAATAGTCTTCGAATGATTGAATATGCCCCCGCCTCCCAGGAGAGCGCCCCCATCCCGGCAAATCTTCCGCATATACGTCCCAGCCTGCCTGATTGAAGTAAGCTGCTACATGCTCATAGCGCCCATGATGCTCTCCCGTTCCATGGACGAGAACAATGGCTCCCCGAGAATCATTGGCCGACCATTTATGTACACCCATTCTCCCTGTTCCTCCTACTGCTTGATTTCTTTCGATTATACTAAAAAACAGAGGATCGTATTTTACAAAAAAAACCAAAACGAGCAGAAGATAAACTTCTGCTCGTTACCTAATACTGATTTTCTTCAAATGGAATGGATGGTAAATGCTCCTGAAAAAACTCAGCAAGCGCGACTGCCTCGTTCTCCGAATCCAGCCTGAAAATTTTTTGCAGGTATCCTGGATTCACCGCATCTTCAGAACTGAGAAGAGTCGATTGCCCTGTCTGCATACAGATCACCAACGGCTTCCCATAAAACTTGTGTGTAAATACCATGCCAAAGTCGTATCGTGTTCCCTCTGAAATAAAACCGAGAAAACGTACATTAGCATTCTCCGATACGTCGTATAAGTGGTCGTAGTGCTCCATCAGCAATCCCTCCTCAACAGTATTTTGGCCTCCGAATTTCGTGAAATATTCGGATTATTTACTAGTATAAGCGAAAAATCACGTTTTTGCCACCCAAACAGCATCATTTACCAGGCGTGTCGGGTTTATGACCCTGTCTTCGCCTTCTTGAATCCATCTTACTTTTTCTGCACCATGCAACGATTGCGCTACAAAGGAGAGACATTCAAAGAACAGTTCAACTACTGCTGTACTGTATCGTTCCTCCATTTTCTCCAATGCATACGTCAATCTAAAAATATCTGGTACACTTCTTCGACTGGCTTCCAATACTTCTTTTCCTTTTTCAGTCGGGTATACGTGAACGACACGCCCATCCAACTCCGACTTTTCGATGGTCACCATGCCTTTCTCCATTAATTTCTTGATATGAATGACAATCGAAGAGGGATGCCAGAAGGTCCAATCTGCAATTTGCGTGACGCGTACACCTTCATAACAGTAGATGATCCAGAGAATGTTTAACTGCACGGAGGAATCCAATTCAGCTTCCTTCGCTGCTCGCTCCCAGTCTTCTTTGTTCACCACATCGATGGCGCGCATGGTGTTTAAAGCTTCGAATACATGTCTAATTGAGGCCTCCTGCATGCGTATATTCCTCCATGATCCTTTATCGTTCATCTAACTGCATATAAATATGATATATATTTTACACTTTTCAGAAAAAACACGCAATTGTTTTTGATCGCCAACTGCCTCATTGCCAAAGAGTGGAAGACAATGCTACACTTAACGCACAGAATACCGGTACTAGGAGTGAGTGCAGTCGTGAAACTTCAATCGGCCTACATCTATTTCGTTGATGGTTCTACCGCAGCATCTGCAAGTATTGACGACGTGAAAGCCAAGTTTACGCGATACGTTGACATGACCACAAAAACTGGAAAGCAGTTGGGCTGGACCTATGCTGACGCCGCTTTCCCTTACACCCTAGAAGAACGCCCTGAAGGAAAGGACGCGTGGTTCCTTCTCAAAGGAAAAGACCCAAATATGTACAAAGCCATCGTTGTTGGAGTCGGGAGCAAAAATGAAAACGGTTCCGAAAAGCACTACATACAAGTGTCCCTCCCTGAATCAGCCACACATGGCGACAAAAACAAGGCGAATGAGTACTGTCGATACTTGGCACGTGATTATAAAGCAGAGCTTCACCTCTTCAACAACCGCATTCAATATTTCCAACCTCGAAAACCATAAAGAAAAACGGAAAACAGTCGAGTCATATCGACTGTTTTTCATGTTCAGGCCTATTCCCCCCGACCTCTTTTTTTCATACGAATAACAAAGAGAGGAAAGGGGGGAGCTTATGGATTCCCAAGCATTTCTTCAGCTGATTGCTGACCACGCCAGAAAGTCTTATCAGAACCATCGTATATTCCCCTCCATTACAATAGCGCAAGCCGTACTCGAGTCAGGTTGGGGTCAAAAAGTACCTGTTGACCCTGCCACTGGGACATCCTCGTACAACCTCTTTGGAATAAAGGGAACGGGACCTGCTGGCTCTGTCACCATCGAAAGCAAAGAGGTGGAAAACGGAAAGACGGTTACACGTACTTCCCAGTTCCGTGCTTATGAAAATTATCAGCAATCCATGGAGGACCATGCCCAGTTTCTACGCAAGCCCGCTTACAAAAACGTGCTTGCAGCCACGACTCCCGCACAAGCCGCACAGGCTTTAGAGGAAGCCGGCTACGCTACCGATCCTGCGTACGCTGAAAAGCTGACGCACCTCATTCAGACGTACAACCTGACCCAGTACGATCAATTCGGCCCGGAAGAGCCACAATCGATTCCTCCCTGGAAATCGGAGTTGGGTAATCGTGCGTTACGGGAGGGCTTGCTGACCTCGCCCGATTGGCTAAATAAGCTAGATGAACCGATGCCAGTATGGGCTGTTTTAGCAATTGCCCTGCGACTGCTGGACAAACAGCGAGAGAAGCCATGAGTCCATGAATAAAAATCAAAAGCCCCATTGCCACAAACAAATCTTGTGGGTAATGGGGCTGTTTCGTATAAAAATGCAGTTGCCTCAGTCGTAACGTTGCTTGAGCACGTTGATCAAATCATTTGAGACCTGGACAGCGAATAAAACCTTCCGTCCACCATCCGAATTCCCAGATCGACGCAATATTCCAATCCTTGCGTCACTCCGTACAAAATCCATTCGGAAGAACGGTGGTTGATATCAAAATCAGTGTAAAGGTCAGTGCCATCATTTCGGATCTCTTTGCGGTACGTCACATCAAAAAGGCGTAGGACAAAAGGCAGTTCAGCAAATGGAATAGCAAACTTTCGCTCTATTTCTTGCTCGAACTCCTTCGTCATGCTCCACTCTGCCTGAATGGACTGCTCATCTTTCCAGGCAATGCGTATACTCGGGCCTTCTACATCCGTGGACGATCGCGGGGGATTTGTCTCCATTCGCTCCCATCGTTCCTTTCTTTTACTTGCTATTACCAAGTATATTGGCTTTTCCGTATATTATAGCACGGGGACATGTAAAGTGGAAACGCATCCAAGCCATAATTTTTAGCGTCCAACTGTAAATGTATTTTCACCGACGGTTACAAAAGAAGTGAATTTCTCGGATTTCATTTGAACTTGTACTTTATAAGTGCCGTATGCTTCGAGTTTCGTAGATACAAAAGGCTCAGAAAAATAAAAACTGTTTGCATTCTGTGTGGAGTATTTCCACTCTTTCCCTTTAGACACTTCTTTGCCGTCCGGTCCGACCAACACGAGCTGCATGCGCAAGTCTTTGGCGATAGGCGCGTCATCAACCTCTACGAAAACGTTAAACGTACGAGGGACATTTTTATCGCTGTATCCTTTGACAGGGTTGCTGAAAACGACATTTTTATTGCGGGTCTGCTGAATCCCTTCGACCACAATAATATTTACGTTTGGCTTAATCACTTGCAATTTGCCAGATTGCTGATCGTAATCGACGAAACCACCGAGCTTGTTCACTATTGATTCTACCGATTCAGCCTTGGATGCTGGCATTTCACTCGCTACAGTTTCCGCACCGAAAAATACGCGCATCGCACCTTCTCCCAGCGCAGTAGTGCTCCCCACCCCTGCTGCTACAGTCAACGCCAACAAGGCCGATAACCATGCTTTTTTCATGTCAATAATCCTCCTGTATGTGTGCGCGGCAGCGCTTGTTTTTCCGGAATTTCTTCTCCCTAGTTTATACGTTTGGAAAAGGAAATAGTTGTGCTGCCCTGATAAGTTTTTTCAACAATATCCACAATATCCACAAGCACAAAAACCTTAGGAAGAAAGACTTATACACAGAGATGTTAGTAACTACTTCTTACTCTTGACCAAAATACAGCTGGGAATGACACAGCAAAAAGAGCGGCTATCTAGCCACTCTTTTTTTTACTCCTGACACCTGCTACTCCTGTTGCGAAAGCCAAGTAAAATACCGGGAGACCAGTCGAATAGCAACCTCGATCGCGTCTTCATTGGGCTCAATTTTGGAATGGTGCAAGCCGTATGGCGTTTGCACACCCAGCCAGAATAAAAAGCCGGGGATTTCTTTCAAAAAGTACCCGAAATCTTCTCCGGTCATGGCTTCCTTGCAGGCGATGAGAGTTACATCATCACATTGCTCCTGTACCCATTGCATGAAGTCTGTCGTTAGCTGCTCCTCGTTGTAAACCTGGCAGTAGCCAACACCATAGTCAATCGTTGCCTGACAATCAAAGCCAATTTCCACTCCCTTTACGAGAGATTCAATGCGGCTCTTGACAAGTGCCATCGATTCCATCGAAAAGGTTCGGATCGTCCCTTCTAGCCTGGACTTCTCCGCGATGATGTTTTGCTTCGTCCCGCTCTCCAGCTTGCCAATCGTTACGACGGCAGAATCCAATGGATCGATATTGCGCGAAATAATCGATTGAAGCTGTGTCACCAGATGGCTTCCTGCAACCACCATGTCATTCGCCTTATGAGGGAAGGCTGCATGCCCCCCTTTGCCGACTAGATCAATGTACAACTCAGAAGTGTTGGCAAACAAAATTCCTGGCTTTGTCGCAATTTGACCAACTGGGTATTCTGGCGCGATATGCAGGGCAAAAATGCAGTCCGGTCGCCACTCTGCAAACTCTTCACTTTCCATCATCGGCCAAGCACCGCCAGGGCCTTCTTCTGCCGGCTGGAAGAGGAACAGCAAATCATCTGCGATCGAATGCTCAGTAAAATGCGTCAGGAGGCCAAGAGCGATTGCCATATGCATGTCATGGCCGCAAGCATGCATATACCCTTCATGAAGCGATCGAAACGGATAGGACGTTTCCTCTACGATCGGTAGGCCATCCATATCCGTCCGCCAGGCAATTAGTCGTTTTGGCTTTGTTCCTGCCAGCTTGACCAAAATGCCTGTCCGCCACGTTTTGATCTCGATTCGCTCCTGAGGCAGCTTTTTCAAATAATCGAGCAAGTATTGCTGCGTCTTCACTTCAGCGAAGCCTGGCTCCGGTATTTGGTGCAAATCTCGGCGAATTTGTGTAAACAAGGAAGTCGTCATGTTCTACGCCTCCTTTTTCGTACCTGTTCTTGCTGTTAATTGCTCTTCAAACACAGCAAGGAAACGGTCGACATCGGCTTTTGTCAACGTCAGTGGCGGAAGCAGACGAACAATCGTTTTCTGGGTCACGTCTACAAGGATTCCTTCGTCAAGCAATGCTTGCTGCAAGTGGCTTACCTCTTCCGGGGTGGAAGAGAGCGGAATTCCAACCATCAAGCCTTTTCCGCGAAGGGATTGCAGTTGATCTGGAAGACGCGTTCGCAACGCTTCCAAGCCCGACCACAGGTACGCAATCACTTCTTCTACATGAGCGATGAAGGCTGGATTAAGCAATTCGTCCAACACGACATTCCCCAGGGCAGCAGACAATGGCGATGGTGCGAATGTCGTTCCGTGATCCCCCGGTTTGAACTGGTTCATCAGCTTTGGACCAGCGATGACACCGCCGAGAGGTAGCCCTCCCCCTATGCCTTTGGCGAATAGGATGAGATCTGGCGCTACGCCTGCATGCTCATAAGCAAACAGCTTTCCTGTTCTGCCCATTCCTGTCTGGATTTCGTCCATGACAAAGAGCATGCCTTCTTGTTCACAGATGGCAGCTACCTCTCGCAAGAACGCTTCTGTTAGTGGCACGACACCGCCGGAACCCAAGACTGGCTCCATAAGGACCGCAGCGGGTCTTGCCTCCTGGCAAATCGCTCGCAATCCTGCCGTGTCCTCCACATCCAGTTCATAAACAGGAAAAGCTGGCTGAGGAAAGTCTTGATAGACGTGAGCCTGCCTCGTCAGACGTACTGCTCCAAGTGTTCGCCCGTGAAAGCTGTTGCGTAAAACAACGATGCCTTCACGACCTGCTCCCTCGTTTTTCGTCCATTTGTGAATCAGCTTGATCGCAGACTCTGTGGCCTCCGCACCAGAGTTGGTGAAAAACACCTTACCGCTGATGCTGTTTGCAACCAAACGCTCCGCTAATCGAATAGCCGGCTTGTTTAAAAATACATTGGAAATATGCAAGAAGCGCTCTCCCTGCTCACGCAGAGCCTGTACAATGCGCGGATGAGAATGCCCCAAAACGTTTACCGCGAGTCCAGTAAACAAGTCGAGATAACTCTTCCCATTCGTATCGTACAAGTAATTTCCTTCGCCTTTCTCTATGGCAATCGGAATTCTTTTATAAGAGGAGACGATATATTGTTCATCGAGCGAACGCCAGTCCATGTGCACTCTCTCCCTTACAGCTGACGTAGCTCCTGCTTGATCTCTGTCTTGGAACGAGTTTTTTCATCGATTTGCTTGATCACACGTGCAGGTGTTCCCGCCACTACTACGTATGGAGGTACATCTTCAATGACGACAGCACCTGCTGCAACAACAGCACCTTTTCCTACGCGTACACCTTCCAGAATGACAGCATTTGCTCCGATGACAACATCATCCTCGACAACAACTGGCTGTGCAGACGGCGGCTCGATAACGCCTGCGATAACCGATCCAGCGCCGATGTGGCAGTTTTTCCCGATGGTTCCGCGTCCACCTACTACAACATTCATATCAATCATCGTACCTTCACCGATCACTGCACCGATGTTAATGGAAGCACCCATCATGATGACCGCATTGTTACCGATTGTCACTTGGTCACGGATAATTGCGCCTGGCTCAATACGCGCTTGAATCCCTTTTGTATCCAGCAATGGAATAGCGGAGTTGCGACGATCGCTTTCTACTACATAATCTTCAATTTTGTCTGCGTTAGCAGCGAGTACTGGCTCAATCTCTTTCCACTCACCAAAAACAACACCAGTCGGACCAGTAATGAAGGCTTTAGAGCTCGCACCAAAGTCGATTCCCTCCAGGTTCCCTTTCACATATACCTTCACAGGTGTTTTCTTTTCGCTTTTTTGAATAAACGCGATAATTTCGTTAGCATCCATCATGTTCATTGTTACATCCTCCTCAAAATAACAGCATGGTAAAACAAAAAAAGCAATGAGTGCATTCGCTATCTCATTGCTTTTGATACTACGTAAGCAAATCATAAATAGCGCTCCACAAAAAGATGTAAGGTCCCTTGTGACAGGATGTTCATTTTTCATGAAACACCCCAGCCTGTGCTACGTAGGGGCATAGCAAAAGCTTCGGCGCTTTAGCCTTTCTTCCTTCTCCTGCCCCCTGGCAGATTGCGAAAAGGCTTACTCTTCTTCGGCGCACCTCTATTTAGTGTACATTATATTAATTTTATTTAACTCTACCAAAATCAATGAAACGTGGCAAGATGAAAAAAGTTATTGACAACGATTCTCATTTTCATTAATTTTATTTGTGAGAATGATACTCATTATCTAATTGGAGGTTTTACGTTTTATGAGCATTTTGATGGTATACGCGAGCATGACAGGGAATACACAGGAAATTGCTGAAGCAATTGCAGAAGGTATTCGTTCAACTGGTGCTGAGCTGGAGATAAAAGAAGTAATGGACGCGAATGCAAAAGAACTCGAGGCTTACGACGGAATCTTGCTTGGTGCCTACACATGGGGCGATGGCGAACTCCCAGATGAATGCCTGGATTTTTATGAGGAAATGGACGATATTGACCTTAGTGGGAAAAAGGTTGTTGCTTTTGGCTCTTGCGATTCCGCTTACGAGCATGTCGGTGCCGCTGTTGATATTTTGCTGAAAAAGGCGAGTGAGCGTGGCGCTGAAACTCCTCTGGAAGGTTTGAAAATCGAGCTTTCTCCTACAGCAAAAGAAGTGGAAACTTGCAAAGCATTCGGGGTATCGTTTGCTGAATTGCTCGGCTAATCGATGTTTCCCAAATACTTTGGCACATGCTATACTATCAATCCAACTTTTTAAGGAGGATTGATCTCATGTCACTACATACAGACGAGATTCTGTTACGGCCTCTCCATCAACAAGACGCAGCCGAGCTCCTAGAGCTTCGGCTGCGTAATCATGAATTTCTCCAACCATTTGAACCGATCCGCCCCGCTTCATTTCTGACCCTTCCAGCACAGCAAGAACAGATTTCGCAAGCACAGAATGATTTTGAACGTGGTACTGCCTATGCTTTTGGTGTATTCTCCCGGGAATCTGAAAAGATGATTGGACGTGTAGCGTTGTCGAATGTCGCACGCGGCGCATGGCAAAATGCGACGATTGGCTACTTCATGGATCAGGCCTGCAATGGCAAAGGCTATACAACACTAGCTGTAAATCTTGCCCTTCGCTTTGCTCTAACGGATGTTGGGCTACACAGGGTACAAGCGGCTGTCATGCCTCGCAACCAAGCTTCCATTCGTGTCTTGGAAAAAAACCGGTTTCGCCAGGAAGGGCTATCGCTACGCTATTTGCAAATTAACGGTGTATGGGAGGACCATCTCATCTACGCTCTTACTGCTGAGGAGTGGTCTGTGTAAGCTCCATGCTCTTTTCAATCTCGCGCAGCCGCTCCAGGATGCGCCGTTTGCGGTACAGCATCATCCCCGCTTCGGCGACATCCTTTACGGTTGAGCGATTTAAATACGCTCCGAACAAAATACCCGCAATAGGCACCATTTGAAATAACTTTTTCCACCCGAAGTTTTCTGTGTACGTAACCACGACTTCACGCCATCCCTGCAATTGTGCCATTACCTCTCTCTGCGCACTTGGTTCATCAAAGCGGGAGAGCTCAGCGAGTATCGCTTTTTTCCCTACGATGTCTGATGAAGCAAATTGTAAGCATTTGACGACAAACAGCCGCTCCCTCTTCTCTTCCGGTCGATAGCCATAGGCAAGCGCCATCTCTTGTAATACTTTTAGGGATGTTCCCATCAATAGCGGGATATCGATCGCAAGGGTAAATATCCCCCCGAAGCCAGTCGTCGCACCTTGTACTGTGGCAAAATTCGCACGTGAATCCTTCAGCTCCATTGCGACATCATTCATGATTGTAAGCGGTACAGCAGCAATCTCCTCTTTGCCAATTACAGAAGCCTCTAACCGTTTGTCAAACCGCTTGTATATCGATTCATCCTGCACCAAATAAGTCCCACCTGTCTCGAGAAAGGCTGCCATTTCATCTACGGCTTTTCCCAGCTTCTCCTGAACAAATGCAGGCGTAATCCGATCCAAGAGAACAAAAGGAAGTCTGCCAAGCTTTTCCCAGAACCACAAGTCGTTCTGGTCCTTCTCCCAGTCCTCCACTTCGCGTAAGGCCGTAACCAATGTCTCGCTAGACTCTTTCAACCCCAACAACCTCCCTGCCTGCTCACTCAGATTCTCCTCGCTTCCACTGACATTGGTTGCGCAAGATGGACTTGATATAGTCCTGCAACTCTTCTGGCGTGGGGTGGCAGACGAATTCTTTTATATTTCTTACGATCCCCAGCTTCAAATGTTTCACTTGCTCTCCTTCGATCCGAAAGCCGAACTTTTCCAAGATTACCTTCTGTTCATTTGTCACAGAACTTCCTCCCCTTGTAGTCGAAAACCCCCATGCCAAAATGCAAGGGGGTTTTCCTATCTACTATTTCACTTCAATTGTAAGCGTCAATGTTTCATTACGCTCATTTACATCATTTTTCTTCGTGTACTTTCTTTTGGAGTTGATAACCGTGCAGGTCTTATTGCTGAGCGTATTCGTTACCTTGATCTTGTATTCCCCAGGCTTATCCGTATCGATATACCTGTTCAAATTCAGTGATTCAAGTCCCTCGCTATCGTCGCCATCACCTTTGCTGGGCTTGATGCTGGCGATCTCTTCTTCCCCGAAAAAGATCTCGATCCGATTTTCTGAGGAAATGGTACCATTACTGTGCTTCCGGTTGGCACCAATACCGATCTCGCCATGTTTCCATTCAAATTTCGGCATATAGTAGGACTTCTTTTCGCTCTTATCCCTAATCTTTTTGGATCCGACTAGCTCAGCATGAGTAGCGATCAGCCTTAGGTCTTCCATTTCGAGATCATCGCCTGCATTCACGGTAATCTTTTGTCCGTCCCGGTATTCCTTGCCGCTCTCGCTTCGAAGAAGAAGTGGCGAACTTGGCGAACTTGGCGGACTCACACCTGTATCCCCTTGCTCACATGCCGGATACGACTTGATTGGAGGCGAATCTTCTATCACTTGAACATAGCCGCACCAGACTTGCGCTGGGTCTCTTTTACTATAGTAGTTGACTTTGTAGCGACCTGGCTTGTAGCCGGACAACAGCAATCCCGTGTGATCCCAATTCAATTTGCTCTCATCGGCAATGACGTTATCGATCGCCCATACACCCGGCCCCTCATCATCATCCGCTTCACTTCCCTTTTCAATGTGCTCGGCAGCAGTGGTCAGCCAGATCACATGAACAGGATTCTGATACAGCTTGACTGTATTATCAGAGGAATACAGGTTCATCTTTTCTACCGTCGGTGTTGATTTTTCGTTTTGCTTCATCAACACATCCATCGTGACATTTCCACCAGCAGGGCCGCAGGCATTTGGTGCACCTGGTATTTCTATTTGAACCGTTGTCGCCGAAGTATCGCCCCACAAAGACGATTTCTCTTTTTGCCCCGAAACAGGCTCAAACGTGACAGCGATTGTGATTCCAGCCAATCTCTCAGGAATGTCCACCTCAAAATGTTGCGCGTCTGTCAAGGTTTGTCCTGTCCCGTTCACCGACCATCTTCCTGGGATTGGCGAATACAATGGAACCTTCCCTGGTGCTGCTGGAGCTGTTATTTTCTGATCTTGCGTCAGCTTTTGACCGCTTGCATCCGTTCCCATGTACAGCTCTGCAACGCCTACTTGAATCGTTGTCATCCAAGGTGACATGGTTGTATCATCTGGAACAAAGAGGAGCTCATACTGCCCCGTCAACAATGTCCCCGTCGAAAATATTGTTTCTTGAACAGACCTCATCTCTGTACTCGTGGACTTATTTGTTAATTTCCACGTGCCCCGTACAGAACTGGTAAAGTCGTGTGAACCCATCATTCCAAAAATCGCCGTTTGCCCGCCACTTGGTACTGGTTCTCCCTCTGCCTTTTCCCCGTTAAATATGCTCGGGTAATTTATGGCCTCTACCAGAAATCGCACATGCACTGTGCTGCTCTTCCCTTTGGCATCTGTCACAACAAAGGTCAAGGTATGCGATCCAGCAGACAGCTTTTGTGCTGGAATGGTAAACCGAGGTACTTGCCATTTAAAAGTAGTTTGTGACGAGGTATTTTCGGCTTGATACTCCGGTAACTCTACGCCATCCAATAAAACTTGCTTCCGATTGATGTTGGTGCCAGTTCCATAAGTAGTCTGTATCACGTCAATATCAAGTGGTGTCTCGGGAGGAAGAATAAACTCATCATTCTTCACCCAGTTCCAACCATTTGAATCCAGTCCTGCAACCTGATAATCGTTAAAGATAACCATATCGTGAACAGGCTGCTGCCGGAGTGGCTTAGATACTTGGCTGTTTTTTTTCATGGATGCTGTTGCCCCGGCCCCCATGGCTGGCGGTACTGACACACCTGACAAAAGAGTGCCCGTTGCCAAACACACTAGAAGTGTTTTTACAACCCATTTTTTCACGAATTGTCCTCCTACTTTCTTCCTTACAATTTTCAACTGTGATCATTCGACAAAAACAGCGAAATATCCTTTACGATCATAAAGCTTTTTCACGCGCTAGATATAGTTAAATACTATCCGGTTTATAATTTATATAGATTTGACTTATATCTCCCTAGTCGGTAAAAATGGATGAAAAGGAGGGGATTCAGATGGTACAAACCAATCAATGGAATGCCGGACTGTACGACGCCAAAATGAATTTCGTTTCTGAATACGGCAAAGGGTTAGTGGACTGGCTACAGCCGGCTCCTGGAGAAAGCATTCTTGACTTAGGCTGTGGAACAGGCGACCTGTGTGCCGAACTATCGCTTGCAGGAGCATATGTGACAGGAATCGACTTTTCTGCAACCATGATTGAGGCTGCTCGGAAAAAATATCCGCCGTTTGCTTTTGAAGTAGCCGATGCGCATACGTATCGTACAGATGTCAGTTACAACGCTGTCTTTTCCAATGCCGCACTCCACTGGATGAAACGCCCTGCAGAAGTCGTTGAAACCATTTGGTTGGCTCTTGCTCCCGGTGGACGCTTTGTTGCCGAATTTGGAGGGCACGGCAATTGCGGACAAATCACAAATGCATTACGGACTGCTTTAGCACGAAGAGGAATATCTGCTGATGAGCGCTCACCTTGGTATTTTCCAAGCATTGGAGAGTACACGACCCTTTTGGAGAAGCAAGGCTTCCATGTCGTATTTGCCTCCCATTTTGACCGTCCGACAGTCATGGCTGATGGGGACTTGGGGCTTTCGAATTGGCTGAATTCTTTTTGCAGTCCTTTTTTTGCTGGACTGTCCTCAGATGATATCCAGCAAGTATGTAGGGAAGTCACTGACATACTGCGTCCTGCTCTGTTTCAAGAGGGACACTGGGTGCTCGATTACAAGCGTATTCGCGTCCTTGCCCATAAGAAATCAGAGAAGGATACTCTACAAGGAGGAGCTGTAAAATGACCAGGATTGCCTGTCTCCATGGACATTATTCGAATATTTCCCTTTTATCAGATGCGTTCGCAGCCTTTGACGTAGAGCTCATTCATTTTGTTGATCCAGGTTTACTCCTGCAAAACGCGGGAATTCCAGTCCATACCACGGAACAAGCACAAGCCAAATTACGTGAGCAGCTAAACTGGATGCAGAGCTGCGCGGTCGATGCAATCGTGATCACTTGCACGCAGTATGCCGCACTGGTAACACCCGAGGTTGAAGCAACTGTCACTGTCCCACTCTTCACGATCGATGGACCATTTTTTCATGAGCTTGCCCGTCATCCTGAGCCACAAGTTCTGCTGTTCTCCAATCCCGCTACTGTCCAACCTACGATGGAGCGTCTCGTGAAGCTCGCCCATTCCCACAACCTTCATCCAGAGGTACAAGTATCTCTCGTCGAAAATGCTTTTGCCCTGCTCATGGAAAACAAGCAAGAAGCGTACAGAGAAGCAGTAAAAGACGCCTTGTATCAGCTCCGCCAAACGTTTCCAGATCAACCAATTGCAGTGGCACAGCTCTCCATGGCACCTGTTGCTGATCAGTTTGCAAAGGAAAACGGCTGTAAGATTTCCCATCCTTTACATAGTTTGACGTCGAAAGTGTCCGCAACGTTACCATTACTTTTCAATCGTTGAAAATCGTAAGCGTGTAAAAAACAGCCCCGTTTCCTTAGGTTTTTGGCCAGTGGCAACGGGGCTGTCGCTATAAACGAATTCAATTGGCTTTTACATGCCTTCGGCGTTGGTCACCAGAACCTCTTCTCCCTCATTCAAGCCGCCTTTAATTTCAATAAAATCATAACCTTCAATCCCGATTTGTACGTCTTTCGGCATCGGGTCTCCCGTGCTCGGATCTTTCACCATTACGGTACCCTGACCTGGCCCCAGAATCTCAACCGCATTGCTTGGCAAGCGCAGGACATTCTGTGCTTGAGCGACGATAATATCGTTATCTCCCGTCATCCCATGCTTAAATTCAGCCTTGTCTAGTAGTTCCACTTTTACCGCGAAACGAACTTCCTTGTCTTCTTTTTTCCCTTCTTTCGGGAGCTCTATGACTTTACCTTTAAACGGCTCTGTACCAAATGCATACACGTAAACATCGACATTTTGTCCGATCTTAATCGCGGGAATATCAAGCTCTCCAACGGCTGCCATAAAGTAAACAGAAGTTGTGTCCATAATAATGGCCGCAGGCTCTGACCCTGGCGCTTCGCCTTCTTTTACACCTAGCTTGGTGATGACACCGCTAATTGGCGCTGTTACTTGGTTCTTCGCAATTTCACGCTTTTTCTGCTCCATGTTCAATAAGGACCCTTTTAGCGCTAGTTCTTTTTCCATCAGCTCCATACCGGACGCTTCCATATCCATCTTGAACAGTTGTTGCCCTACTTTGATGACATCGTCCTTTTTCACGTCGATCTTGCCGATTTTCCCGTAAGTACCAGCCAATATCTCCATTTCATCTGGCAGCTGGAATTCTTTCTGATTTCGGCTTACATATAAGAGTCCCTTATCATCCGTGAATTGTACCTCACCCTTGTCCCCAACATAAATGGCCCCAGGCTTCTTGACCAATACCTCGACATTGTGAATTCCGCCAGCACCTTCTACTTTTTCACCTATTCTATCCACCTCCGTGACAACACCATCCACAAAATACATGGAAGTCGGGATGAATACCTTCACTTTTGTACCTACATTGAATCGTTCAGACTCATAGGAGGTAAATTGCCCAATAATTTTCAAATAGTCGGTATTAGCAAGTTTGGCGACTACCGTTTCTGGTCTGACATCTTGCCCTTCTTCCACTGAGACTTCGATGACTTTCCCTTCCTTGGTAGCCGTGATCTTGTCTTTTTTCTGTTTAATTTCACTTAGTTCTTTTTTCGCTTTTAAAATTTCCAGCTCTAGCTTTTGAATTTCCAGCTGTGCATCCGAGCTGTCTATCGTGAACAAGACATCACCTTTTTTCACAGACTGACCTTCCTTGACTAGCACACGTTGCACCTTGCCATTGAGCTCTGGCTTGACTTCCTCACGCGCCTTCGCTTCCACTGTACCTGCTGAGTTGATCGTCTTCTTGACCTCACCACGTTCCACGAGCGCTGTCGGGAAGTTCGGTTTTTCTTCTGGCTTTTCTTCTGTAACCTCTTCGCCCTTGAAGTACGAATAGCCGTAATAGCTTCCTCCTCCAAGAACGGCCACGACCGTGGCGATAATGATCCATTTTTTCTTGTTCATCTTACGTTCCCCACATTTCATCACTTATTCAGATCGAATCGCTTGCAGTGCACTTAAACGAGATGCGCGGATTGCCGGGAAGATTCCCGCCAACACCCCAATAACAAAGGAGAAGCCAATCGCAAAGAGTGCCAGCCAGCTTGGAATGACCGCTAGCTTTGCCGGCTCAGCCTCAGGATCTCCTCCACCGCCATAGCCCATGTTCAGACTATCCAAAAGACCGCCAGACGCTCCGAAGTAATTCACGAGCTCAACCGCTCCCCACGCCATGCCAAGACCAGCTAGTCCACCAATTAAGCCAATAAAGCCTGACTCCATTAAGAACAGCCAACGAATATTCAACACAGTGGCTCCGATTACTTTCATGATGCCAATCTCTTTGGTTCGCTCTAAAATCGACATGATCATCGTATTGACGATTCCAATAGTTGCGACAAGCAAGGAGATTGCTGCAATTCCTCCGAGGACCATCTGAATCACGAAGAAGAAGTTATTGATGGTTTCCAGCTCACGTGCAGGCGAATATACTTCAAAGCCATTTTCCTTCAACGCTTTGACTACACTCTCGACTTTTTCACGAGATTCTACTTTGACTGTAATTCTGTCAAATTCAAAGGTATCCTTTTTGGCTTTATCGCGTGATCTGCGCGATGCTCCCTCTTCGACTTCGTCACCTCGACTGCGCGTGACCCACTCGTTCAGCTCTTTCACTACGTTAATCGGTACATAAACCGCGGCTGAGGAGTTACGTTCTTCTGACTTTTTCAATTGACCGACAACCTTCACACGCAGTTCTTTTTTCTCGTATTTCGGTTCATCGTCGATGCGATATTCGCGTGACAAGATGAGAGTCCCTGCTCTGTCTACGAGATTGAAGGTCAGTGCATCTCCGCCACCTATATCAGGAGGTGGCATCTGGGACATTTCATGCCGTCCAGCTCCGGCTTTTCTTCGCCGTTCCTCGCGCTTTTCCTTTTCTATGTCACGCAATTCTCTGGATACATCGAAAGCAACCACTATTTCTTGTGGCGCCCCTGTCAGATAGCTTCCTTTTTCAATGTCATTTTTGCGATAGGCAGCCGACTCGTTCACATCCACCCCAATTAGCTGTACGTAACCTTCTCGTCTACCTACCTTTAATTTCGCTTGCTCTCGTAATTCTTTTATCGGCATAACTGCCTGAATACCAGGAATCTTTTTTAAATCCTGCACCGCTTGCATATTCAGCTTCCTGACCTTATCCTCTGGGACATCAATCCACTCGCCATTTTCCTCGTACCAGCGCAATGCATCGACGTCCATTTCTGTCAAGTTCCCGAAGTTCTCCAAGCTTTTTACCGCACTTTCCTTAAGCCCTAAACTAAGCGCCATCATCGCGACGATTGCAGCCGTCCCGATCATGACACCAACCGACGTGAGGGCTGTCCGTAGCTTCATTCGCCACAGATTCCTCCAGACGATGCGAAAAGAATCCATTACCTTCACTGTTTGTTCACCTCATACCCTCGCCTACGCTGGTCTTGTCCTTTTTTGTACAACCCGTCCGTCTTGGAGATAAATAACGCGGTCGGACTGTTCCGCGACTTCCTGCTCATGGGTAACGATGATGAATGTAGTCCCATTTTCCTTGTTCATTTCTCTCATTAAAAGGAGAATCTCTTGTTCTGTCTTCGAGTCCAGGTTCCCCGTCGGCTCATCCGCCAAGATGATGCCAGGCTGATTGACGAGCGCTCTTGCAATACTGACACGCTGCTGCTGTCCACCACTAAGCTCATTGGGTCTGTGGTCGATACGACCTTCCAACCCTACGCGGTGTAGGATTTCCGTTGCTTTTGCCCGACGTTTTTTCTTGCTTTCGCCTGCAAAAATCAAGGGAAGTTCTACGTTTTCCAACGCTGTCAGATTTGGGAGCAGATTGTATGACTGGAAGATGAAGCCCATGCTTTTCCGGCGAAACATGCATAGTTCGTTTTCGTTGTAGCTGGAAATCTCTGCTCCGCTAACCATGACACTCCCTTCCTCCGGCTTGGTCAAACCTGCAAGCAAATTCAAGAGCGTAGACTTCCCTGACCCCGACGAGCCGCACAGAGCTACGAATTCTCCCTGGTTGATATGAAGGTTGATATCGTACAGCACGGGCACTTTGATTTTTCCCGTTCCGTAGCTGTGATTGACCCCTGTCACCGTCAGCTCTCCTGTTGAATTGACCATCGTTTGTCGCACCTCATTCGTTCTCTAAAAATGGAAGCTTTCGTAAACATCACATACTAAAGACGTAACATTTCGCAAAACGTAACGCTTCTTTCGCAAACATTTTACGATTTACAGAATAACCATGTTTTCTTCAAAAATATGTAACAGCTGTGTAACCTCTTGCAGCCTGTTACGTATTACAATGTAGATGTCAACAAACCATGGAGGTCGAAAAAGATGACTATCTATCGCTTTTTATTTGAAACAGCAACACGCAGATGGGTTGAAATCATCAAGGCACCCAGTATGTTTGAGGCAGCAAAACAAGCCAAACAGCTTGCAACCAAGCGTTCCAAGTCCATGTCCACTACCATCAGCTTCTCTTTTCACCACGCTGCTTCTCAAGCATAAATGCACACATACATAAACCGCTTTCCCTCTAAGGGAGGCGGTTTTTATATTTTGGGGATATTATTGACAGCACCGATTTCTTCCTCTTTAATAGAGAGAGAGGCATTACAGCGCATGACAGTATAGATCCGCTTCGATTGTGCAGCGGTATACAAAGGGAGATAATCACAATGACCATGAAGAAAGCACTCACCATTGCAGGTTCCGACACCAGCGGCGGAGCTGGTCAGCAAGCAGACCTCAAAACGTTTCAGGAGCTTGGTGTTTTCGGGATGACCGCCCTCACCGTTATCGTAGCCCAAGATCCACATAACGAATGGTTTCACGAAGTGTTTCCGATCGATGTTGCGATCCTAGAAAAACAAATCGAAACCGTACTCGCAGGAATTGGCGTAGATGCTGTAAAAACAGGGATGCTCGGAACCACTGAATTGGTTGACCTCGCTACCCGTAAAATAAAACAATACGAATTGAAAAATGTTGTCGTTGACCCTGTGATGATCTGTAAGGGTGCAGATGAAGCTCTCCATCCAGAAATTGCAGTCAGCCTGCGCGAAGTCTTGCTCCCGCATGCAACAGTTGCGACTCCTAACCTGTTCGAGGCTGGTATTCTTAGCCAAATGGGTGCGCTGAAAAGTGTCGATGACATGAAGGAAGCGGCGAAGCGCATCCACGACTTCGGCACCTCTTATGTCGTGGTAAAAGGTGGCAGCAAGCTTCAAAGCGGAAATGCCGTAGATGTTTTCTATGACGGGAAAACGATCGAGGTAATGGAATCAGAGCGCTTTGAGACGAGCTTTACTCATGGTGCCGGCTGCACGTTCTCAGCTGCAATCTGTGCTGAATTGGCAAAAGGAAGCTCTGTACACAACGCAGTAGCTGTTGCCAAAGAATTTATTACCGAAGCGATTCGCCACTCGTTTGCGCTCAATCAATATGTGGGACCTACTAATCACGGCGCGTACCGCATGAAAAAGCACGGCGAAGCGATTTGCTAATCACATCTTGGTAAGCAAAAACTCCTGACCAGCTCCGAGTCTTTCTCGGCGGGCCAGGAGTTTTCTTATGGTTACGCTTGTTTTTTGATAGCAACCTCGGGATTGATTGGGGAAGCTTTTCGTTTTATGCGTACAGAAGACACTGTAAATACGATGAGCGCAGACCAGATGAATCCAAAGCTGATGAAATGTGTTTGCGTGAAAGGCTCACCGAACAAGAAAACAGCTGATAAAAGCGATATCGTAGGCGCCAAGTATTGAATGAAGCCCACAACGGAAAGTGGGAGTCTAGTCGCTGCTTGGGCGAACCAGTAGAGCGGCATGGCAGTAGCTACCCCCGCCAGTGTCAGCAACAAAAGTTGCCACCACGCTAAGGATGTCATCGTCTCCGTCCCATTAACCTGTAGCATCAACAAATAACCGAAAGCAATAGGGGCCACAAACAGCGTCTCCCACGCCAGTCCGACCATCGCCTCCAACCGGACGAGTTTTTTCGCCAAGCTGTAAAAAGCAAAGGTCAGAGCAAGTGATAAAGAGACCCATGGAATCTCACCGTACTGGAAGGTGATGAACAGGACTCCGAAAGCCGCGAGTATAAGCGCGAACCATTGCCCAGCATGCATTTTTTCTTTTAAGAAAAGGACTCCAAGCAGTACAGTGATGAGAGGATTCATATAGTAACCAAGACTCGTTTGCATGACATGATTGTTATTCACTGCCCAGATAAAAATAAGCCAGTTTGCGCTGATTAGCAGTGAACATATCGCTAATGCTCCGAACATTTTAAAACCAGTAACCGCTCCCCACATACTGCGCCAGCGTTTCGTTACCTGAATAATGATTGCGACAAAAATAACCGACCAGACGATTCGATGAGCGAGTATCTCCCATGCCCCCATTGCCTGAAACAGCTTCCAATAGAGCGGGAGTAACCCCCAAGCCAAATACGCCACAATTGCATAAATAATCCCCTGTCTCATCCTGCTCCTCCATGTGTTTCGCCTTCTCTTTCTCTATAGACGACTTTTAAACTTCTTCTCTATGAAGTAGTGTAACGGAAATACGAAAAAACAGCTATGTATTCTCACGTAAAAGAAGGTGTCCCCTACACTTTCATCCGTTACCATATTACCAATGCATGTAGCTATCTAATTACCTTAGTAGCACAGTGAAGTATGGACAAAAATTTTATTGTACCACTTTTAGACCTGTAGTACAATAGTCATTATTCTTCCGAGTTTAGTCATACGAAAGGAACTTTTACTTATGACATACTGGCGATCTATCTTTTTAGTTTTACTCGGTGCGTGCAGCTACGGTGTCCTCTCGATCTTCATGAAGCATGCTTTTCAACTCGGCTTTACGCCGTTTGAAATGAGTGGAAGCCAATTGATTTTTGGCGGATTGATCATGACGGTCATGGCCATCTTTTTCTCCAAGCAACGGTTTTCGTTCAAGTATTTGTTGCTTTTGGCACCAGCCAGCCTCATGATGGCCTCAACCAGTCTTTTTTACCATCAGGCTGTTAGCAGGGTTTCGGCTTCGCTCGCCATCGTTCTTCTCTTTCAGTTTACCTGGATCGGCGTTTTGCTGGAGGCGATTGTGGATCGCAAATGGCCGACCGCTGAAAAATGGGTTTCTCTGGCTATGCTTGGAGCAGGGACCGTTCTTGCAAGTGGACTTAGCGAAAGCGGAATTCAGAGTGTAGACATGGTCGGACTGATCTTCGGTCTGATGTCGGGCGCGACCTTTGCCTTGGTTATTTTCTTTAGCGGGCGAATTCTTCCAGGAATGGACCCCTACTTGCGAAGCGCGATTTCGATTAGTATGGCTGCCCTGATGCTCTCGATCGTTTATCCACCAACTTTCCTGGTAAATGGTCAGCTTCTGCAAGGTTTGCTGCCGCTCGGTCTTTTGGTTGCGATCTTCGGTTCGGTCATTCCCATCTTCTGTTTGGCTGTTGGTGTGCCACGGATCGGTAATGGACTGGCTACCATTTTAAGTGCAGTCGAGCTGCCCACCGTCGTGCTCTTGTCGAGCTTCGTACTTAAAGAGACTGTCTCTCTCCCTCAATGGGGTGGCGTATTCATGATCCTTGCTGCCATCTGCGTACCGCAAGTAAAATGGCGGAAACTATTCTCCCATTCTCACGCCCTCGAGCAGGAAAGAATGTAGCGCCGTTTCTTATAAGCAGCATACAAAAGCGTGCAGACGAATTGGCTCTGCACGCTTTTTTGACGATGCTCCCTCTTCTTATAGAAGGAAGGTAGAATCTTTGACTCGAATTTATTTACAAAGACTGCCACTCTAGGGGGAAAGGATATGGAAAAACGGCATAAAGTGTTATTCCAGCAGCTAGAGGATTATCGACAGGAGACATTAAAAGCAATTGATGGCTTGACGGAGGAAGATGTGAACATCATTCCCGATGGTTTCTCCAACAATATCTTGTGGAATCTGGGGCATATCTATCTCGATCAGTATTTATGGATCGCTCACCTTACAAAAGAACCGCTCCCAATCCCCTCTGGCTTCAACGAATGGTTTAACTTCGGGACAAAGCCAGCTGATTGGGATGCGCAGCCACCGAAACTCGCCGTGCTCGTCTCCTTATTACAAGAACAACCTCAGAAGATACAAGCCTCTTACAAGGATCGATTAGAAGAAGAGTTTCCCGCAACGGAATCTGGCATGCATACGATTGCACAAGTGCTTGTCCGAACGATTTTTCACGAAGGGATGCACCTCGCCTCCCTCCATACAATCCGGAGGTGTCTAGGCAAATGAATCAGATTATCACGCCGATTTTTCGTATGTTTGATGTTGAGAAGGCAAGAGAGTTTTACGTGGATTTTCTAGGTTTTCAAATTGATTGGGAGCATCGTTACGAGGATCATTTTCCTTTATACATGCAAATTTCCTCTCCGTCGTGCACACTTCATCTGTCTGAGCATCACGGGGATGCTTGTCCTGGCTCAGCGATTCGCGTACAGGTAGAGGACATTGAGCTTTTTCATCAGTCCCTGTTGCGCCAAGAGTACAAGTATGCTCGTCCTGGTTTAGAGGAGACGCCGTGGGGAACGCGTGAAGTGAGCGTGACCGATCCTTTTGGCAATCGCCTTCACTTTTATCAGCCTGATCACTCGTAAACAAATACAAAGAAAGCCCAGCCGGAGTTCCTTTACAGGAGCCACCGCTGGGCTATTTCATTTTTACATTTTGAACATAAATAG
>NZ_JABSUV010000014.1:0-141344 GCF_013284275.1 Brevibacillus sp. HB2.2 | reverse complement strand
AAAAAAGAAATGAAAGAGGGGCTGGCACAACCAGTCCCTTTCTTCCGACTTCCATTAATATTCTCATGTTATGACAAAGAACGAACCTTGAATGCTCCTAGCCAGCGTGACTTCTGCCTGGCAAACTTAAACTTCCCTAACTCTTGCAGGTACCTCCATCCCCCTAAGAAAACTTAAACCCAACAATTGGACGTCTTTTCGCACATTATAAAAGCAGGTATCATTCTGAAAAAAGGTGATTGCTGTGACTCGAATGGCTATGAAAAGAAAACAGGCAAGAATCCCTCTGGTGATTAGAGGGAACTTGCAATCGAAAAGACTTACCAGCTGAAATGGCAGCTACAATAGGAGCTGTCCATTCCGTCGGCACTCCACGTTTCTCCAATCATTTTAGAAATACGAAATGAAGAGAAGAGCCCTCCAAAGTTGAAGGGCTCTAAGCAGCATTATATCGGGCATTTTTACATGTAAAGCCCACTGACACTTCACAAATGTTGATTTTATGCGGTTTTCATGGAGTTTTGAAACCGTTTGGTGGGCAATTTTCAGAATACATACTTTCCTTGTTGCTTTCAAACTTGTCCATGATATCTATCTCAATTTTCTTTGAGAAGTGGGCATACACATCAGCGCTTCATTTTTCTCGCGCTCTTCTTCTTCCGGATATACCAGCCGCGTTTATGAAAGGAAATGGACCGGTATTTCTGAGCCAGTCTGATGGTTCGTTTGCGAGTAAGTGATGCTGGTTTTGAAGATAAGCTTTTGTTAAGGGAACTTCTTACGACCAGATGGCCGGGGTAGTGAGCTTTCACGAAGTTACCATAAGTTTCGAACTCGGAGAAGCCAGCATAACTCTGCTTGTTGGTCTTCTTGATAATCGCCCAGTACCATCTAGTCTTATGCCTAGCTTCAATTTTAGACTTCAGTCGGGAGAGCTTCGATTTGTCGAACAGCATATAGTGGGCAACGAAAGAGCGCGAAGCGGTTGGTTTGGCCCCCATTAATTTCCTATAGGTGCGAAAATACTCGGGACGACTCCAGTTACGGCAGTAAAAAACGGTTTTCCCATTGACGAGAAAGACATGAGGTCGGATGAGAATGGTGTCGGCGTCAATCACAAGATAATACCTTTGCTTGGTCAAGTTTCCTCCCGCCAGCTTCAACAATTGTTGGAGCAGCCAACCTGAGCGATTGGTGCGTTTGGTCTGGTAGCGAATGTCTTTTTTTGTGATTGGTAGGACGCGTCTTTCATTGATGAAGGTGCAGTTTTTACGCCGGCAGAGGGCTTGAATTCGTTTGCTTGGTGGCGATACAACCATGATCTTACCGAGAGGATGCTTCACTTGCTTACGGATGCTGTCAATGACATAGGGAAGAGTGCCGAGGTCTTTCTCAATAGCGGGGATCAGGACATCAATTTTAATAGAGCTGTTGAAGGTGCTTTTCGCTGAATGTGTCAACTTCTCAACTCCTTTTCGCTAGGCAGTTTCAAGCATAGGTGCCTGAGCAGGTTGGCCAAAGTGTCCGACTTTCCAGATAGGATATGATTTTCTCCCTTAGGGTGAATAAGACAGATATGGAAATCCTACAAATTGTGTATTTGTCTGCCTTCTTGAGTCATTGAGAAACTCTCTCACTCACTTTTGTCTTGTCGAAATCGTTGACCTTCAACAATGGCAGCTCGATCCGCCTCCGATAATACTGACTGGGTAAATGCGTTACTTTGAATGTAGACAGGAATAGATGAAGCTGGCAGAAAAACAGGAGGGCTGTGATGGCCGCGACGAAATCAGACGAATCGGCAAAAGGCGTTTGGAGGAGGATAGAAGAAAGTCGATAGGAATGGTCTTTGACCATGACAGCCCTATACAAATTCATATCGGGGATGGATTCATTCACATTTTAACAATCGGTGTAAAAAGTAAAATAGCCGTTCGATTTGAACGGCATCGTTTTCAACAGATCTTGCTTCGGAGTAAGTGTTATCCTCAAGGTTGTATTGAATCACCTCGATAGTATGTAACAAAACGGTAATTGAATAAAGCCCCCAATTGGAGGCTTACTCAAATTATCTGGGATTAATATGGTGTACAATGGTGTTCAAGGGGTTTTTTGCCACCACCACCCCAACTGCCGCCACCGCCGCCACCGCCGCCACTGCTACTACAATTTGGCTTACTGTATGCAAAAGCAGCCGTAGAGACTGACATTACCATAACGACTGCTATGGCAAAAGCAAAAAGCTTTTTCATAAGTATCACCTCCTTTACAGAAAATTCTAGTAATAATAGCGTAACTCAATTTCAAATTTTTGTAAAATATTGATCTATCAACCATTTTGATTTGTGCCTATTAGGAAGCACAGGGCTATTGAATGACAGATTGAACATAAGGAAACTAAGGTGCAATTTGGACGGTCTAAGGCGCGTCAAAAAGACGTCCAAATTAGGACGTCTCTCTGTATATATCTATATACCGTATACATGTTGATCACGAAGTTTGACTGGCTTCGTAGAACTTATTTTTACATCACAAGATTGATAAAAAGCCAGTGGTTGTGAAGGGCAGTAACCAGTATATCGTAATGGCGAAGAACTGAAATAAATGGGTTAATTTCTTCTGGGAGAATTACTGTTTCACCCAAACAAAGCGCCTTCCCATTTTGATCCACGGATTCAAATGAAAACATTATTGGTACCGTTAGAGCTGAACGAGAAGGACGCCCTAAAATAGTTACGGGCATATTCCTAACTGTCATTAAGGTACATACGCCATTAATTATCTGGGGCGGAATTTCAAGTATATCACCAAATTACCTGCAAAGTGGATCGATGGACATCGAAAATATCTCCTCCAAAAGTTTTTTAATTTAGTGTACTTTTGCGGAGATGAAAACGCTCTGGGCATTAGCCTACTTTGCAAAAAGGGCCATTGCAGAAATTTAATCCCGTAGTTAGTTTTTGAGGGGGTGTAGGGTCAAGGTAGCTTTTACGAAATGGGATATATTAGGAAATATCACAGACGAACAACACGAAAATATTAAAAAGCACGCTATGGATACCCATCTAGCAAGGAGGCCTTCAGTAGAAAGCCTCCATCAAATAAGAAAGGGTATTTATGGAGTGATGACTGACACAGTTCCACGAACTTTCCCGGCTCCATTGTTCTTAACTCTAATATAATACTGGCCTATTGGTAACACTTTCGTACTTTGAAAACTAAATGAACCTGACCCAGGAAACAGAAAATATCCAAAGTTTGGGTTATAATCAGTTCCGTCTTGTCTATATATCGCGTACTCTACTAACGGATTATCAACATTTATTCCACTTTGAGTCACCTTAACAGTAAGAACAGTAGGAGAATTAATATAAAAATAAGCAGAGTCAGAATATCCTCTAGTTCCTTGCTCAAAACCTAATACTTTTGTTTCAGTCGCAGCAGGTGCTGCTTCTTTGGTCGAAGACTGCTGGGAGCCGGCAGCAAATGTTTCTGATGGTAGAAAAACGGAAGCAGAAAGTAGTGTAACTAACGCAACTTTACCAAACCATTTCAATTCTATCATCTCCTAATTTTTAGATTCTACTAAATATTACAAATTAACCCAAATACTTACAATATTTTTCGGTGCGAAATACCTTGTCACACAAGAACGTGACTGAACCATTCCACTTTTCGAGTGATTTAACACAATATTTCGGGAGTCTAACAGCAAAGGCTTCTATATCCTAAATTTCAAGGTAATCACTCCCCTTGAGGAAAAAGTAACTACTTTGGTAGGAATTTTAAGCTGTTTGGAGAATATGATTTATCAATTAGTTAAATAGGGGGACGTTAATGTGGGTTTATTAGATGGTCTAATGGGTAATGCTTCGGAAGTTAACATTGCAGAGGTTCAACAGGAGTATGCTCAAATCTTAGCGAACAATGAGAGAATAGAAAAGGCGTACAAATTAATTCGTGATATGTTCATCTTCACCAACAAGCGGTTAATACTAGTTGATAAGCAAGGTATTACTGGCAGAAAGATAGAGTACCATTCCATTCCTTATAAAAGTATTCATCATTTTAGCATTGAAACAGCCGGAAATTTTGACTTGGATGCGGAATTGAAAATTTGGGTTTCTGGAAGTGCAGTACCGATCCAAAAACAATTTAACAAGAACTTGAATATTTACCAGATACAGAGCGTATTGGCCGAGTATATTTTGGGTTAATTTCGCTTGATTAGAAGTCCTCATTCAAATGGGACTTCCCCTAGAATGAATCGATTTAATCTGTGCTGATGAGTCTGCGCTATTTTTTTGGCAAGAGAAGGTATGCATACTAATATATACTTGTAGTAAATATAGAACTGATATCCTACTATATTGAAGACTACTTTTTTATTCACGTATTACTTCTTGTAACCCCCAATTTGCTTAAAGCAGTTGGGGGCTTTTTTTTATCGAAGTGACCTACGAAGCTGCTCGAACAGGTAGATAAACCGTTATCCGACGTCCTTTACTTTTCGAACCTAAAGCATCTCTATAAAAAAATTTGTACATCATAAATACCATACATGACAAGCAAAATTGAATCTGTACATAAGTATCATGCTGTACAAAATAGTCTGTGTGGGCAGCTATTTTTGTACAGTTTTTTTAAAGTTCCTCCTTAATTCCCCATAAGAAAAAGAGCAAGGAAGACCTTGACTTGGAGCTTACTCCAAGGAGTAAGGTTATAACGCTAGGAAAAGTTGAGCAAGTAAGGAGGCATTCATGAACGAAGAACGGACGTATTCGATTTCCGAAGTTGCAGAGCAGACAGGGCTTTCTACGGATACCCTTCGTTATTACGAGAAAATCGGACTGCTTGCTTCGCCGACGAGAGGCGGCGGACAAAAACGAATGTACGACGAGGGAGATATCGGTCGTATCCGTTTTTTGAACCATCTCAGAAGAACAGACATGCCACTCAAGAAAATCAAAGAGTACGTAGAGCACTACTCACTAAAAGACGATGCGCACTGTTATGCGTTGTTGGACGCGCACCGGGAGGCGATCGAGCAACGCATATCCGAATTGAGCGCAACCGCTGAAATCATTCGATACAAGCTCAAGCATTTTCAAGAGATCAAGGATGGGCATCAAAAGGAGGAAAAAGAATATGAGGATTGAAGCAAACCAACGGATACCGCAACAACCGCTGCACATCGGTTACGGACCACGTACAACTGCCGAAGATATCATGCAAGGAGTAGATTTGGCCGGTAAGGTTGCCATTGTGACTGGCGGATATTCTGGTATTGGCTTGGAGGTATCGAGGGTACTCGCGAAGGCAGGCGCCCAAGTAATCGTTCCTGCCCGTTCGCTGGACAAAGCCAAAGTTGCAATGGAGGCTGTTCCTGAAGCGGAACTAGGCGGGCTTGATCTTGCCGATCCGGACTCAATCGATGCCTTCGCCCACCAATTTGAGGAATCGGACCGCCCCCTTCATATTCTCGTGAACTGCGCAGGGATCATGGCTATACCTGAACAGCACGATCGCAGAGGATATGAACTGCAGTTTGCCACCAATCATTTGGGACACTTTCAACTGACATCACGGCTTTGGCCAGCTCTGAAACGAGCAAACGGCGCTCGAGTCGTTTCCGTTTCTTCAGGCGGTCATAGACTAGGTAACATCCATTTCGAAGATCCGAATTATCTACACCGCTCTTACAACAAGTGGGAGGCGTATGGGCAATCCAAGACGGCTAACGCCCTATTTGCCCTAGAATTGGATAAGCGGGGCAAGCCACACCATGTACGCGCGTTTTCCGTACACCCTGGCACCATCGTCACCGAGCTCTCCCGTCATTTGTCCAATGAAGAATTAAGCGCTTCTGGGGTGATCGACATACAGGGACGGCGGGCGTTTAGCGAATTGACGGAGGAACGCAAAACCGTACCGGAAGGAGCAGCGACAATCGTCTGGTGCGCTGTAAGCAACCAACTCGACGGAAAAGGCGGCGTTTATTGCCAAAATATCGATATTGCTCCTTTGATTCCGATTGATGGAGGGAAGCCAGGAGTACCCGGCGTATGCCCATGGGCTGCAGACGAGCAGGCTGCCAAGCGGCTCTGGTTGTTGAGTGAAGAACTTACAGGAGTTAGTTTTACCATCTGAGTTATTCGACATTGAGATACAGAAAGAAGCTGTGCTTCGCTCATCAGTATTTGTCGACTTCACTCTTTTTTTGTATAGTCAGCGTCTTCAAAAACTTGAGGCACCTTCCTGGTAGAGAAGAGGTGCCTCATCGTGTTATTTGGTATACTCCATCACTTCAAACAATTGAATCTTACTGAATGCTACAGGAGGCATACGCTACAATTCCAATTCCTAAGCCAAAACGCTCCGCTTCATCGCTAACTTCTGGTAAAAATATTCGAAAAGAAAGGGCGCTCAAAAGCACCCAACGATGTTTAATTCGATTTACCAATGGAACCTGGAGAAGGCCCAAAAACTGGGGCTAATCTTGACGGGTGCACCTTGGGGCTAAGGCCAAAAAATTCGCAGAAGTTCATAATCAGTGGGCTCCACTTCTCAGGGTCGATGTAGTTCTTCTCGCCAGTCATAAGGATTTGTTCATCAATATGAACGCGTATTATCTTCACTTCAATAGCTTTTAAAGAGCTGGGCAGTTCAAAATTATGGACCTGCTCTACGATTGCTTCTAATTGAACTGGACACTCAGCAACACGTGGTGGCCGAATCAGGTCCGAATCTTGGGGGGTGAGCCTAGCCGTTTTGAATTTATCTGGTTCAAATCGGTATCCCACATTAGCCTTACGTTCCGGGACAGGATTTCGCCCAGTTAGGAGAGCTAGACGGTCTACCGCATGAGCAAGATCAGACGAAGGAAGATTTAAAACACATTCACGCTCGCGCAACAAATTGGCAACGGTTTGAGATGAACTACTCATTCCAAGCATGCATGATTGATTCAGCCACCATGCAGAAGACATAGGTGCCAAGTTGACAGAACTGTCTTCATTTAATGTGCTGATGAGTACAACTGGCGTCCCAAAGTAAAGAATTTTTGGCTCAACTACCTTATGCATAATCGTGCTCCCTCCACTAAGAAAAGAAAGGTTTTCATACGCGTCTCAGATAAGAGACCTAGTTCAAATTATAATCAGTATTCGTTTCGTTATTTTGCTGTTTCATTTCGATTGAACGTTACACCAAATTCTTAAGAGAAGGGGGAGGGGGTAATCAAAGGTTGCGTGATCAAGAACAGTTGAATCGGGCACGATGGCAACTATGAACCAAAGTAGTATTGCTACGATGACATGAAAAAGCAAGAGGATGCGGAGAAATTCCCAATCTGCAACATGCTTTTTATGCATCAACTTGGCCTTAGGTTGGAAGGAGCTGTCCTAAAAGTCGAGAGACAATGGGACAAGCTCTTTTTTATATATACATAAAAAATATAAACATCATTGACATAAGAGTTCAAATATGTGATTATCTACTCTGTCACTTATAATGATAATCATTATCAAATGATAATTCACACCAAACATCACGTGACGAGGAGAAATGAACACATGAAAAAAGGAACACAAATCGTACTAGCCTGCTTGGTCGCAGTAGTCACTGCCGTGTCAGCGGGTTGTGGAACTAGCCAAACGGCTGCGGAAGCACCGAAGAAGCCTGAGACACGCGTAGTCAAGCACCTGATGGGGGAAGTGACGATCCCAGCGGAACCAAAGAGAATTGCTGACGTATCGGGAGCGGCGGAGGAGCTTCTCATTTTGGGACACAAGCCCGTTGCTACGGCCAATACATACAAGACAAAAATCATGTCCCACGTAGCGGATAAGCTGACAGATGTAAAACCAGTTGGCTGGATGTGGGATGACTCTATCAATTTAGAAGCTGTGGTAGAAACAAAGCCAGACCTAATCATTATGAATAACCGCCAGCAAAAGATGTACGAGCAGCTGTCCAAAATCGCGCCGACTGTCGTTCTGGAGACAGACATGGACAAATGGCGTGATAAGTTTAAAGAAATCGGTCGCCTGTTTGGACAAGAAGAGGACGTGAACAAATGGCTGGCTGGGTATGACGAGAAGACGAAAGAAATGCGTGAGCAACTCAAGCAAGCGTACGGCGATGAGACCTTTATGTTCCTGGCCGTAACGCCAAAATTGTTCCGTGTGTACGGGAACTATGGCTATGCAGATATTTTATTCACTGACCTCGGCCTGAAGCCGGCAGCTGGAACACCTACAGATAAAACAATGGAAATGATCGAGCTAGAAGGACTGACGAATTTTCAGGCAGACCATATGTTCCTCGTCAATTTCGGAGGGAAAGCGGATGATGTTTACGCAGAACTGAAGAATAGCCCAGTATGGAAAAGCAACAAGGCAGTTCAACAAGGCCATCTCTATGAGATTACCAATGAAACATTCAATACCAAAGCCTTTGGCCCAATTGGAAAGGAAATGCTCCTAGAAGAGATTGGTAGTATGTTGCTGAAAAAGCAATAACCATGCGATCCACACAAAAGATAGGGCGATGAATGCGGATCACTACGAAGTGTGATGCAAAACGTTATAAAGCCCGTCTTCACTATCAAGACGGGCTAAAATCTATTCAAGCTTTACTGAATCGTATAAGTAGCTACGATTACATTTTGATCCTGATAAGAATACGGCGCTTGAAATTGTACGTAGCGATACCCGTCCTCATCAGCCTTAATAATGATACCTGTCGTACCGCTCCAAATCTGTTTATTTTGAGCATTATAAACGGTGTAATTAGCAAAGCTACCATTTGCACGGATACGGAGCTCCTGCCCTTTTTTTAGATAAATCGCTTCCTTTGGACTTAACTGCCCAGGAGTAAGGTAATAATATTTGGTGAATGATTGTGCTTGTTTTTGTTGCTCAACGAAGACTGTGTTTGGTTCACTTTGTACGTGAGCACTGCTAGAAGCGGAAGCATATGCAGGTGCGCCAGAGAGGAGTAAAGCAAACAGTGAAATAGAGAGAAGCTGTTTTTTCATACCTAGAACACTCCTTTTGATCAATTCTGACCATAAATCCATAAACCAAAGGTAATTATACTAAATTTCAATAAAATGGTAAATATTTACATGTTGTAACTTAACCTTTCATTTGATGCAATGACAGATGCAAAGCAAGTCGCAAGTGAAAGGCGTAAAATATATAATACTCTGGAAGTATGTAGTCGCAAGTCGTTAGACTCCTGACATGAAGACGTTAAGCCGCTCGGAAAAGAACCGGGCGGCTCTTTTGGTGAAATGGTAGGTTTTGTCGTCTGACAGGGTGTCCTCAGCTATCCTCTCCATAATACTAATCCTCTTTCTACGAAAGCGTACCGTGGGAGGATTGGACAAAGAAGGGCTCAAAGCTCAATGATTTCGAAGAGGGAGGAAGAGGGCAGCTTAGCCGCCCATAACATTGGACAGGTATATTAGCATTCATCACAACTGCAAGCAACAATTGTTAATAAAACGAAAAGAACCAAGACCAAAGCAAAATTGTCGTCAAAGAATCCCATCGATATCACCCCTTTGAAAAGTATGAGGAAGAACCTCAAACTCAAGCTATGCAAATTGCGGAGCTATGTAAGGGCGATATCACAGTAGGCGAAAAATTTGGGCATATAACAAACAGTTACCTGTCATGTCCAACCGCTCAAAAATGTCAAATCAACCGGGGATGTACGACAAAAAAAGGCTATCCACTAGCTATATTTATGGCGTTTGGGACAGCCTTGTTGGTACGATTTTGTCGAGGGTAAGTATTGGCGTTAAACGCTATAGGTTGGCCATCCGCAATACCCGTCAACTTCACAAGGTATACGTTGTTCTTTTGCGCTGCTAACACTAGGAAATGAAAGCGATAGAAATAGTGCAGCAGCAATACCAAACAGAGCAATTTTTTTCATAAATCTTCCCCCTATACAAGTTTCATTTTTCAAAAAGTATACGACCGGGCACAACATATATTTCGAAAATAAATCGAGTAGCTGGTGAGCTAGAAAAGTTGACGCAAAAAGACCATCCCTCTGCCACGCGCATAGCTGTTGGGACGGCCTTTAATTACTATCTAACATTAATTGGCACACAGACAATGTTTACCTGCTGGTATGCACCCCCGAGGGCATGGAATGATTGAGTTAGCACCCATTTTTTGAAGTAGTTTCTTCAGCATTGTTATTCACCTCCTTAAATGGAAGAATATAACTATCATTTCAATGATAGCACACACAAGCTTAATTTAATATATAAAATATGGAAAATTCGGAAAAATATAATAAACGGTAAAGTAAATTATCAGCATTCCAGTCATTCTGGCCCATCATCAATCGCGAAGTTCGTGGCAAGCCTGTATGGGAGTGTTGCACGTCATTTGAAACCCACCACAAACTGACGTATAATCAGGTATTATTGATGAGTCACTAAAAGGGAGACGATCTAGAAATGGCGTCGGTCAATCGTAAAACGGAAATCATTTCTGCTGCCATTGAAGTCTTTGCTGAAATCGGGTATTTCCGGGCAACGACAGCGCAAGTGGCAGAGCGTGCAAAGATTTCTCAGCCATATATTTTCAAGTTTTTTGCATCGAAAGAAGCTTTGTTACTGGCAGCATTAGAGGCATCGTGGGAGCGGATCATCGACTCTTTCCGTCTCGTTGTGGAGTCCGCATCCAAAGAGCAATTGGAAACAGATTTAATTAAGGCATATGAAAAGATTTTGGCTTCGCATCAAAATGAAATACTGCTTCAAATGCAAGCCCAGACGATTCAAGAGCCTTTGATTCGTGAGGCAATGCGCGAAGCATTTCGGGGGGTTCGTCAGATCGTCCTAACAGCTTTTCGTGAAGCGGGCATCGCGAATCCGGAAGAGAGAACGCTTATTTTCTTGGCAAGAGGAATGCTGTGTAATATTTCAGTGGCTTTGGACATGCCAGAATTGATGGAGGAATAACGGAGGGAAAATTGAGACAATTAGTTATTGACTAATCACTAACTAAAGCGTTATTCTTCTAGTAAGTTAGTGATTGATCAATCACAAATGAAACAAATGGAGATGATTTGAATGAAAAAAGCGATGGTAGTCGGGGCAACGGGCGGAACGGGAGCGGCAATTTTGACAGAGCTGATCAATCGAGGGATTGAAACGATTGCTTTTGGGCGTTCTCTACAAAAGCTAGAGCAAATGGCGTCAGAATTGGGGAATCCAGCACATTTGTCATTAGCAGTCGGGGATGCATTCCGGTCTCCAGACATCGTAGCAGCATCGGAAGGAGCGGATGTACTATTTCATTGTGCAAACGTTCCTTATCACGAGATGGTGAATAAGCTGATCCCACTTGGCGAAGCGATCATGGAAGCCGCCAATAAGAGAGGAATGAAAGTTGTTGCGGTAGACGGCATTTATCCATACGGAAGAAAGCAGATGGAACCAGTGACGGAGGAGCATCCAAAGCAACCGCATACGAAGAAAGGAAAAATCAGGTTGGCATTTGAACAGATGCTGTTTAGCAATCGCTGGGATCATAATCGAACGATGATTGTCAGACTACCGGATTATTACGGACCTACTGCTAACCAAGCATCGTATTTAGGGTCCACACTGGAGGCAATTGCCGCTGGAAAACCTGGGATTTTTATTGGGAATATGCGTGTTCCTCGCGAGTTTGTTTATTTGCCTGATGCAGCGAAGATGATTGTAGAGTTGGCCTGCCGCGAGTTTGCTTATGGACAAAATTGGCACATTCCAGGTGGAGGCATCATTTCCGGTCGAGACATCGTCCGAATCGCTCAAAAAGCAAGTGGCATCGTGAAGCCTGTCATTCCTCTGGGGAAAATGGGTTTGTCTTTGCTGGGGATGTTCGTCCCGGTGATGAAGGAGGTTGTCGAGATGCTGTACTTAACCGAAAAACCGTTGATTCTTAGTGGAGAAAAATATAAACGGCTTATTGGGCCGATTCCTGCGACGAATTTTGAGGAGGGTATAACGGCAACGATCCAACATTTGCAGAATCGTGCATCCATGAACTAAATGATAAACATTAGTGATTGATTAATCACTAACAAACGATCTGAAAAATCTTTAAATATTCCTTTACAGGAATATTCCCTTTGGTGTATATTTTACCTAACAAAACGATCACAATAAAGCTGAAGGGGATGAGATGAGCGTAGAATCCATCATGTAACGAGGTGAGTGACATGTCAGGGATGAATCCGGGCATGGACATGGCGACGCTGAGTGCTTTGGCTGAACCAAATCGTATGAAAATCGTCGAACTTTTGCGCGACGGTCCTCTGACAGTAGGGGAAATCGCTGACCAACTGGGGCTTCGCCAGCCCCAAGCCTCGAAGCATTTGAAGGTGCTTAGCGACAATGGGATCGTGGATGTGAAGGCCGAAGCCAACCGCCGATTTTACAAACTCAGGCCCGAGCCCTTCCGAGCGCTGGATTCTTGGGTGAGGTCATTCCAGCGGGTGATGGAAGAAAGATTCGATAACCTGGAAGACTATTTGCGGGAACTGCAAAACAAGGAAAAAGCTTGAGATCCATTCAAAAGAATGAGGAGGAATTACTATGTCAAGAAACGCAATGGTTTCAAGGGTAGAGAACGAGCGAGTGCTGGTACTGGAGCGTGTATTCGACGCGCCTAGAGATCTCGTGTTCAAGATGTTTAAGGAGCCTGAGCATCTCAAGCGCTGGTGGGGACCGAAAGGCTGGGAACTTCCGGTTTGTCATGTTGATTTCCGCCCAGGTGGTGTTTGGCATTACTGCATGAAGTGCGTCGATAAGAATCAAGGGGATTTTTACGGCATGGAATCTTGGGGCAAAGGTGTTTATAAGGAAATAGTTGAGCCCGAGAAAATCATCTATACCGATTACTTCTCAGATGCAGAAGGCAACACAAACGATGCGATGCCTTCGACAGAGGTTATGATGGAATTCATCGATTTGGGTGGCAAGACGAAGCTGGTCAGCCGTTCAGAGTACGTATCTGCGGAAGCTCTCAAAACTGTCATGGACATGGGGATGCTAGAGGGCATCACCCAAACGTGGGATCGTTTGGAAGAGAGTCTGAACGAGATCAAGTAAGCGAAATAGGAAAGGCCGCCTGGTATGAAGACCCGGCGGCTTATTCTTTTTAGTAGCAGATTTATTTCACCATCAGCCCAATAAAATCGTTCAGCTTATCCAGCGAAATGATATTTTGATTGCATGACATGCTGTCTTGGCAAATGTAGTTTCCTTTTTTCAAATACGTTCCATCCCCGGAACCTTTGGCTTCAAGGATGAACATGCCGATCTCCTCAAAGCGATTACAGAGCGCACAAACGCCTTTTTTGTTAACGTTTGTAAACTGTCCGTGTATGCCAATCAGTTTTCCTTCGTGGTAAGCAACAATAAATTTCTTTTCCGTCGCAGTGTCTAGCCAGCTCAGATAAGAGATTTCTGAAAAATCGATCTCAGCTAAATTCGAGACCTTCAGCTTCTTTACTTTTGGAAAGAGCTTCTTAATGGAAGACTCTGTGATAGCAGGGAATGGAATTACAAACGGTGAAAGCTGATTCAAAAACTGCTTTCCTTCTGCCTTTTCTTTTATCGAGTCAATCGGATGCAAAATCTCTTTTTGTTCTTCCGTCAGGTTTGGGAACAATTGAAAGACTTCTTCATGAGCGATTTCTTTTCGAGCACGAATCACGTTGACATCTGTACTGGTCGCATAGGCGTTCATGATTGCTTGAACGCGTGATTTAATGAAGTGATATTGATGCGTATGGATAAAAGGTTCCATGTTGCGGTTCCTCCTGTTTCTGTCTTGTAAGGTGGGTTCTTCTTTAACTTTAGCGTGTTTGCAGGTGAGGAGAAAGGGAAAGGACATTTCCCAAAAAAACTCGCCATAAAAAAGCACTGACAACCTAATGAAAAGGTCTTCAGTGCTTTATAAACGTCTATTTGGTATACACGATTTTTTTAATCGTCTCTGTAGACAAAAAGTATTCCTCCGCTAACTGAGAAATAGCCGTCCCGGCCCGAAAACTGCTTTTAATAGCTGTATTCCGCTCATCCAGGAGTTTTCTTCCGCCAGTGCGCGTCCCCCATTTTTGATGGGTTACTTTTGTCTTCGGAATATAAATGGTTTCTCCTTGCACGTACTTTTGAATTTCCGCGAGTAACGATTCAGGAAGGATTAAATTTGCTTTCACACATTTCATTTCTGCTCGCTCCTTATTTATAGATAGGCAAATAAGGGGCAAAGCCAAGAAATAGGAAATGAGATACGCAAATGAAGGCGATGATTCGTTTAAACGGAAGACCACCTCATGCAAAGTATCGCCTCACTATTTCTAGGCTTTGCATGAGCCGCTGCGGTATGTGGCAAATTGAGAGCATTCGCCATTGGTACACCCCCCTCGAGGTCCATTTTGAAAACGGTGTCCCCTTTTTTAAAAAGGGGGTATTTGAATTATATAAGAAAATGGCTTTTTTGTATAACGATACTTACAAAAATGTGAGTGGATTTTGAATGTTCATTTACAACCTTTTGAAAGTCAAATATAGTAATGGTATCGAATGTGAAAAGAGGTTTTGATTGAGTATGATGAAACTGATAATCGCTAAGTAAAATTCGAATGAATTTTATATGGGAAAAGGTTAAATGAAGGGCGTGCCCTTGGTTTCTTTTTTATACCTTTTTTCAAAAGCGATTAGAAGGCATATATCTCATTCAAACAAATTTCACGTTTGTACATGATATCTATTCAGTTCGGGATAGGTATCTTCATCACAACGATAAATTTGACCATGAGAAGAGAATTCTTCTTGTGGTCTTTTTTAGTTGGAAAGAAGGGATTGCGAAAAGGGAATGGATGATGACAAACCGCACAAAAAATAGAAGGGGAGGTTTTAAATGCGTGAATATCGAATGATTAGTGACTACAAGCATATCGAAACATACAAGGAAAGCTTTAATGACCTCGCCAAGCAGATCTTTCAACTCGATTTTAGAGAATGGGATAACAAGGGCTTTTGGAATGACAACTATGTGTGCTATTCCTATTTGGATGGGGATCAGGTTATTGCGAACGCTTCTGCCAGTAGGATGATCGTGACATCCAATGGAAAAGACTACAAGGCACTTCAGATCGGAACGGTCATGACGCATCCTGCCTATCGCAACCAGGGGCTGGCAGCGAAATTGATGAACCATATTCTTGAAATATGCGAGAAGGAATACGATTTTATCTATTTGTATGCCAATGATACCGTGCTCGATTTTTATCCGAAGTTCGGATTTGAGAGAGTACTTGAAAGTAGTTTTCGTTTATTGGCAACCGATTTGAAAAAGCAAGTGGAACAAAAATCGGTGTTGCGTAAGCTGGATGTTGATAATGAGGCTGATTTTCATATTATGAAGGAATTTGCTGCGAAAAGAATCCCTGTTTCATCGAGACTAGGCATTAAGGAAAGCGAGCATCTGTTGATGTTTTACTTTTTGCTTGTTTTTCGGGATGCGATTTATTATCTCGAAGAGGCGGATGTGATTGTCTTATTTGAACGCGAAGATGACCAACTGCATGTATTTGATCTTGTAAGTAAAAAACCAGTGGATGTAGAAATGGTCATTTCTCATTTGATAACTGCTGAGACAACGATCATTCATTTTCACTTTATGCCAGATAGTGAGAATGAAAAGATCCAATCTGGATGGATGACAACGACCGATGATGTCTTATTTGTTCGCCCCTCGCTAAAAATGGAGACAGAACATTTTCGTTTCCCGCTTACTTCCCACGCATAAAAGGTTTGAAATGACACAGTAGGTGAAACAGTAAAATAGCTTCGTGCCATCGGGGGCTGTCGATGAGAAGAGCAGCTACAAAATGATCAAATGTGATTATCACAATATATGAGTTATGTGCTACCAGTTTATAAAGACTGGTAGTTTTTTAATCCCCCTTCTGAAGGGTGGATGTGCGAATCCACCTAGATGGTCACATCAAGTCGACGATCGGGAAGGATGATCAACAGATTGAGGCCAGATCGTCGTACAGTGCGCAAGAATGGCGGGATGATTCATTGTAATACACAACAAAAGGACCTATCCCAGCAGTTCTTTGGCACCGTTCATTACTAAGGGCAAAGACTGTTTAACGAATGATTCCGCACTTATTAGACGCCCCTCATTGTTCCAAACGTAAGCCGCCCCATACATCCCCCAACTTAACATGACAGAAGCTGTTTTTATTAAGAATTGCTGGTTTGGAGTCGATAGCTTCTTGTCTTTGTCTATAAAGGAAAGAAGTATCGTTTGAATTTTTTCCTTTATTTGAATTTCGAATACAGATACAAGCGATGTATTTCTTCTTTTGCACATAGTGCTTAGACCCTCGTGAAATTCGCATACCCCGAGAAAAATACTCTGAATGGTTTCTTCATTCAATACTTCTTGACCGCTTATTCTACGATTCATGATTGCCATAAATGATTCCATTAGTCTGGCCTCAAGAATTTCGAATTTATCTACAAAGTGCGCATAAAAAGTCGCTCTGTTAACAGTAGCCCGCTCTGCAATATCCCTAACAGTTATCGATTCAAAGTCTTTTTCTTGAATTAATGAAGCAAAAGCGTCTTGAAGGAGTCGACGTGTACGTATCACACGAGGATCAGCTGCATTCTTTTTAATGGTCATGGTTAAGATCTCCCCAGTAAAACGACATTATAGAAATGGTGTTGTCTATACAACGGTTTATGATTATTGCTGATTGCGTACCATTCGGTTGCTATTATAGCATACAAATACAACAGGTGTTGTTCAAGCAACTTGTGTTGTATTGACACAAAATGCTGAATGCCGTTTTTTCAAAAGGAGGAGAGAACCATGTCGGTTTGTAACTATGATCCCGAGATCAAGATTCGCGGGAGGAATAGACCGAAACATTACGGCAAGCTCCGCGCTGGCTCCTTTAGCTGCTGACATGCAGCCGTGGCGTTTTTTCGTAGTGATATAAAACACATCAGGAGTGTGAATGATGAAGAGCACTTGGAAAGTTTACGTTCTAGCCTTGATCAGTTTTTTAGTTGGAACATCCAATTACATCGTTTCCGGAATATTAGACCGAATTGCAGAAACATCGGGAACTAACGTTGCGGTAGCAGGTCAGCTCATTACGGTTTATTCCCTGGCCTATGCGGTCGGCACTCCTATTTTGATGGCGCTGACGGCCAAAATGGACCGGCTTAAGCTCCTACTTTATTCGCTGGGCCTCTTTATTGCCGCAAACCTGCTGACATTTATAATGTCTGACTTTGGCTTCTTCATTACCGCGAGAATCATTACGGCGTTAGGCGCCGGGGTGGTCACAGTTAACGCGCTCAGTATCGCCGCCAAAATTGCTCCGCCAGGTAAGCAGGCCAGCGCCATCGCGAACGTCACCATGGGCATTACCGCATCGCTCATCATCGGCGTCCCGCTGGGCAGAATGATAGCCTCTGCTTTTGGCTGGAAAGCGGTATTTCTGGCCATTGCGATTGTCGCGGGCTTGGCCATGCTTGTCATTGCTGCAGTTATACCACGTATGCAGGGCGACAAGCCTATCCCTCTGATTAAACAATTTGCTTTGTTAAAAAAACCTCAGGTTTTGGTTGCTTTAGCGATTACTTTTTTCTGGTTGGGAGGATATTCCCTCGTCTATACTTACTTATCCCCTTTTCTGCTAGAGGTAACTCATTTACATGAATCATTGATTAGCGCAGCTCTGTTCGTGTTCGGCGTTGCCAGTTTGATTGGCTCGAAAGTCGGCGGCTACAGTGCGGATAAACGGGGCATCAAATACACGCTCGTTTCTGGGATGGTGCTTCACGTCATTTCGTTGATTTTGCTATCTTTAGTCGGACAGTCGGTCATTGCCGTATTCGCCATTTTGATCCTCTGGTCTTTTGCCGCATGGTCATCTGCTCCCGCGCAGCAATTTAACCTAGTTTCGCTTGTTCCTGAATCCACGGGCGTCATGCTGAGCTTGAACAGTTCCATGATGCAGCTTGCCATGGCAGTCGGCGCAGGAATTGGCGGGCTGATCGTTAACCGTGTTTCTTTAGCATCCATTACCTGGTTCGGAGTACTCGGCGTAATCATCGCCATCATTGCTGTGTTTGTATTATCCAGAATGGCATCACGGCATTCGGTGGTTCAATCAGTGGAGTAAGGTGATCTTTCAGTTCTTCACAAAAAAGCAGACCGCAAATGAACGGCCCCCCAATTGTTGGACGCTACAATGCGGTGTGGTTGTTAAGGTAACGAAAAGTACATATCCATGTGAATAAATGAGCGTAAACTATCGGGGGAACGATGCTACAATAAAAAAACGAGACGCGGCTGCCGGTATGATTCGGTAGCCACGTTATACTCTAGGGGGAGTTTCCATGCTACTTCGAAGATTTCATGAGACGGATATTGACCAGATCATCACTTTATTTTATGAGACCGTACATACCATAAATAAGCAAGACTACACGCAAGAACAAGTAAATGCTTGGGCTTCCCTAGCGGATTTGAAGCAGAGGAAAGAGGTCTGGTTGAAAGCTCTAACGAGTAATATTTCCTATGTTGCTGAAATGAATGGTTATATCGTGGGCTTTTCTGACATGAGTTTACAAGGTTACCTGGATAGATTATTTGTTCATAAAGAGCATCAGGGGCAAGGAATTGCTTCAGCATTGGTAGACACACTTGAATCTGAAGCCAAAAAATTAGGTCTAATCGAAATAGAAACCGATTCGAGTATTACCGCTAGACCCTTTTTTGAAAGAAAAGGGTACATCGTAGTAAAATCGCAAATCGTTGAACGCAATAGCACTAAGCTGATGAATTTTAGAATGAAGAAAAGTTTATGCTAACGAGAGACGAAAGCTGAATACAAAAAAACAAAAAGTCGGTAATCCTGAGAACAGGAAGCTGGTTACGTCGGCCAGCTGAGTGCCCTGATTACTCTTTAAATGAAACCATAGTAACATTCTGATCTTTTTCGTTCACCGTTAAAACAACCTCACTTGCATAGCGTGAGAGAAATACGAGAAAGGGGGATTCTAGCAGGTCGTCACTGAGCACCCAGTTCGTGGGGGATATGGAGACCTCGTCACACGTTTTGAATGGTCTATTCATAAAGTCCCAGAGCCTTTTGTGATCCGGTTGGGCAAGGTAGGTAGTCTGCTTGAGAAAGGAATCCCTGTCTATTTGGAACAGCTTTACGTTTAGGCGATTACTACGCTCACATTCTCCCCGTAGATAAAAATCGCTTACCAGAGGATCAATCTTACTTGTATGTATGACCGATTCGATAAAAGAACTTTTTATATTCGGCTTTAAGTCCTCCAGCCTGATTTCCTCCATCTTTCCATTCATGTATATTCCCCGTACTTTCGTAAACAGGCTTGTGAAATTGACGGAAGCATACGCTTCTATCTCGGGATCGTTGTCGGCCGGAATCCGATAAGCAGTATGTTCATGAACAACAAAAGGGGCGATGGCCCATTGCAGGACGATATCATGGATAAAATCTGGGGGCTCCTGAAGCCCACTTGACTCGAATCTCTTAAATGAGAAGTCGACGTTTGTTTCTACCCGATTCTCTCCAGTGAGGAGCGGTAGCTCTATCAGCCAATCCATATAGTATGTCCTCCTTAATGATCGGTTGCAACGCCAGTCACTGTTTACCCCTTATGATCCCAGCAAGTTGATAGATTTGCTGGCAGATTAATCCTTTCGTAGGGGCTGAACTCTTTGGCGTAATTCCTGTTCGGTCAACGACTCCAATTGCAACAAGGCCTCATACGGATCATCACCCGGAATATGAAAGTATCGAGCAAATGCAGGTTCTGTTTTGAGGCCGTCTTGCTTCAGAGCCCTGATATGTATACACGCATCCAAGCCCCCTATATGTAACAATCGTGCTTCGATGTCCATATGACGATAGGCGTTTTGCTTTTCCACAGCAACCGGTTGAGCAAACAATTCAAACCAAAAGCCAGCTGTGAAAAATGAAATAACGCACGTGGGAATCCCTTTTAGATCGAGTTTTGTCACTTCAAATCTGGTTGAGCAGCCAAACGCTTTACGAACAACCTGCTTAAACTGATCCAGATCATGACTCTCGCAAATAATATCCAGATCGCTTTGCTCAACATCAATGTCCAATGGGATGGTTCCGGCAAGCACTGGACGGTAATCGGCTAGTACTTCCATGATATGCGTCTGTTGAATCGCTTCCCACGCCGCTTTTTGGCGCATCGTTCCTCTGCTCAAGTAAGAGAGATCATGCCAATTTTTCATGAAACTACCCCCGTGTCTACTTTCTTTTAAAATAGTGTAGACAAAAGTGAATAAGCGCGCAACGAAATTGGTAATCACTCGTATACCTAAATGAAGGGAGTGTAGTGGATGGAAATATTTTTGTGGGTCGTGGTTGTGTTATTGTTCCTGCTAAGCATCGCAGGAATTTTCTTACCCGTTTTACCTGATACGATCTTGTTGTGGGGGGGCTTTTTGCTCTATCACTTTTTCATTGCAGATCCGGGAGCGGGATTGCCGGCATCCTTTTGGTGGGGAATGGTCGTTCTAAGCATTCTGCTTTACGGTGCTGACTTGCTGACGAACATGTACTTTGTGAAAAAGTACGGGGGGTCCAAGTGGTCGTCTATAGCTGCTGCCGCCGGAATTATCCTCGGGATATTCGTCTTCCCACCGTTTGGTATGCTGATCTTGCCGTTCGTATTCGTCGTTCTCGTAGAGTTGATGGTACAGAAGCAGTCAATGGAGCGAGCAGTGAAAGCGGGGGTAGGCTCACTAATTGGATTTTTGGGCAGTGCGGTCGTAAAAGTCATCTTGCAAGTTACGATGATCATCTGGTTTTTTATCGCCAGATAACATATAGAAAACAAAAAGGACAGCCGAGGCTGTCCTTTTTTACGTGGAAACTAGTGAATGAGGCGATAGACACCAATGACTTTACCGAGAATGGTGACATGCTCCAGAATGATCGGTTCCATCGTGGCATTTTCCGGTTGGAGACGGAAGTGGTTCTTTTCTTTGAAAAATCTTTTGACGGTCGCTTCATCTTCTTCTGTCATGGCTACGACAATGTCACCATTGTTCGCGACGTGCTGTTGGCGAACAATGACGTAGTCTCCGTCGAGAATCCCGGCATCAATCATACTATTCCCGGAGACGCGCAGCATGTAGACCTTGTCGGAAGTCACGATATTGTCTGGAAGCGGGAAGTATTCTTCCACATCCTCAATGGCTGTAATGGGTTGTCCAGCGGTTACTTTTCCGATTACTGGCACACGGACGACAGAGTCTTCGAAATTGTCTTGAAAACGATCTTCATCTGAAAGCAATTCGATGGCGCGAGGTTTGGTAGGATCTCGACGAATGAGGCCTTTTTTCTCTAAGCGTGCCAAATGACCATGTACCGTTGAGCTGGAAGCGAGTCCAACAGCCTCTCCAATTTCACGTACAGAAGGCGGATATCCTTTATCACGAACTTCCTTTCGTATGAACTCGATGATGGCTTGTTGTCTACTCGATAATTTTGACATAGAAAGACACCCCTGATTTCTCGAACATATTTTCCTATATTATACCATGGGAGCTTGCGTTCGACAAACATAAGTTCGTTTCGCTGTTGACATGAACATATGTTCTCATTTATGATGAGCTTACAAGAGAACAGAACGTATGTTTGTAAGGAGGCCATTATCATGAATTCATCGACAGTACGTAATCGTTTCGAGAAAAAAGAAGAACGTCGTGTTCGTTTTGGTATCACGAGAGGTCAAGCACTCTTGTTTCTTATTACATTTACTCTCTTTTTTTACTTGTTAACCGAACTAGTGTTTGCTGCTTCGCCAATGGACGAGCCACAAGGCATAGAAGTAACCGTACAATCCGGAGATAGTCTATGGTCGTTAGCTGTTCGCTACTCAGATCAGCATACGGATGTTCGTGACTATATCATAGAAATCAAGGAAGCGAACGGCTTGGATAGCAACTGGATTTACCCGGGTCAGACTCTGATCATGCCTGATATGCCGTAAGTGTTCGGCTGTCTTGCGGGATTATTCGAATATGGTATAATGAAGCGGCACTACTACAGAGTGGGAGGAACCAGCAGTGGTATCTGACGCAGAAATTAAACGCATTAATGAATTGGTCAAAAAATCTCGCGAAGAAGGTTTAACCGAAGAGGAAAAGATCGAGCAAAAAGCATTGCGCCAAAAGTACATTGACGCCGTTAAGCTTTCACTGAGAGCAAATTTGGATTCCATCCGTTATGTGGAAGACCTTGAAGAAAATAAGCCAAAACAGTAAGATAACAATTACTGATACGACAGACATCCTCGCTTGACGCTAGGGTGTCTTTTTCTGTGACATACATAACGCTTTGATAGCCAGGGAGGGAAAGCGATGGCGTGGATAGCTGTGGCGGTTGGCGGAGCAGTTGGCTCTCTTATGCGCTACCTATTGTCTTTACTCGCAAATCAGCCGGAATGGCCGTGGGGAACCTGGATCGCCAATGTTTGTGGATCCTTGATCATTGGCATCTTGTTCGTGCTAGGGAAAGAACGGGGCATTTTATCTCCAACACTCTATCTCTTATTTGCAACGGGTGTCATGGGAGGATTTACGACTTTCTCTAGCTTCTCCTTGGAAGTGGTCACTTTTTGGGGAGAAGGACATCTGTTGCGGGGCACTTTATATGCTCTTCTCAGTTTGGGAGTCGGTCTACTTTCATGTGCGGTTGGAATATGGCTGGCCAGGCAATGGGCCTGATACGTTCAAAGACACGATACATGTGAGGGGGAATGAAGGTGAGTACACAGCATCGTGATTATGAGTTGGAACAAAAAAAGCTGGATGAAACCATTTCAGCTATTGATGAAGAAATGGAGCAGATTCGCAATGAAATTCGCGAGGCAACTGATGACTATGTGAAACAGGTCGTTAACTCTAAAAAGGCAAAGGATTTACGCTACCTGGAAGATCAGGGGCGAGAGAAGCCTTATTTCGGCAGAGTGGACTTCTTGAAGGATGAAATCTACGAGCTGGATCAGGTCTACATAGGAAAACGGGGAATTGTACGCAGCGATACATTTGATTCTGTCGTCGTGGATTGGCGTGCGCCTATCGCCAGTCTTTATTATTCCGGTGAGAGCAAAGACGCGTTTTATCGGATGGGACGCGAGATCGTGCGTGGTGAAGTTCGATTAAAGCGTAATTTTGCGATTGAAGACGGAAAGATCGTCGGCATCTATGATGGAGCGGTAAAGGAAACGATTAATCGCGAAATGGGGCATCCTGACGAGTTTTTGCAGGAGGGCTTCATCGATGAATTTTTGGCAGCCAATCTGAATCAGGCGAACGATAGCAGGCTAAAAGACATCGTCGCTACCATTCAATCCGAGCAAAATGATATTATTCGGGCGGAAAAAGAACGGCCCATTGTCGTGCAAGGTGTAGCGGGGAGCGGAAAAACGACGATTGCGCTGCACCGACTCTCCTATTTGATTTATAACTTCCAGGATTCCATGATGTCCAAAAAATTCATGGTGTTTGCGCCAAACCGGATGTTTCTTACCTATATATCCGAGGTTTTACCTGAGCTGGGAGTCGATGACGTTCAACAGTCTACCTTTGTTGATTGGGCAGCGCGTCTTGTGAAGCCTCTGCTGCCAAAAGGATGGAGAATCGTGAGTCCCGATAAGCCTCTTCAATTGTTCTTCGAAGAGGGGCAGGACGAGCGCCAGCAAGAAATGACGCGAAACAGGCTTCGCTTCAAAGGATCGCTCGCTTGTCGGGAGGCGCTGGAGCAATACATTCGGCATATCGTCGAAACGAGAATCCCTTTTAAGAAACTCAGCTTTTTATACAACAAAACAAAGCAAGTCTTTTCCATTCCGGGTGATTTTATTCGCCAATGCTTCTTGGAGCAATTCGCCAATATGCCGTATCATCGACGAGTAGAAGCGCTTCGCAAGCATTTAAAACAAGAAATGAACAAGCAATTATTTGCCCATTTACGAGAACGAAAAGTCGATTTGGACAAAGAAGGCTTGTACAAATTCGAGAAAATGCTGGAGCAAATCCTGGATACGTACCTGACTTCGTTTCCAAGACTGGAAATCTTCGCAGCTTATCGCGAGCTGATTGCTGACGAGGAATTGCTGCGCAAACTCGCACCTGCTGACATTTCAGACGAAGTTGTGCGTGATGTGACTCAGTCAAGTGCTGCGCTGTTTGCAGAGGAGCGATTGGAGCCCGAAGATATCGCGCCATTGCTATACTTGCAGCATATTGTAGAAGGAATGAATAAGGCGGAGCATTTTGATCATACGGTCGTGGATGAAGCACAAGACTTGAGTGCGTTAGAAATAGCTGTCATTGCATTGGCAACTAAGAGAAACTCGCTCACGATCGTGGGAGATATTGCGCAAGGCATTCATAGCTACCGGGGAATTCATGCCTGGGAAGAGTTGACGAAGGGGATATTTGCACAGCTGTTTCCTTCCTATTATACGTTGTCGCAAAGCTATCGTTCGACAATTGAGATTATGCGCTGTGCTAACGAAGTGTTGCGGCAAATTGATTTGCCCGAGACGGTATTGGCAAAACCGGTTTTGCGTCATGGTGAAAAACCAATCATGGTCAAGGCTCGTTCACGAGCGCAACTGTGGGAGGACATCTCTTCGCGTGTGGCAGACTACCAGTCGGAAGGCTTCAAAACGATTGCGATCGTAGCGAAAACTATTCAAGCGAGTAAAAAAGCACATAAAGGCCTGCAAGACAAGATAGCTGATCTGACTCTGTTAGGCAGCAAGGATAACCAATTTCCGGGTGGGGTGACCGTCATGCCTGCTTTTTTAACAAAAGGCTTGCAGTTCGATGTGGTCATTTTGCTGGATGTGGACGCTTATCAAAATAATGAATGGGATGCAAAACTGTTGTATGTCGCGATGACACGTCCAGTCCATCGGCTTGTTATGACACAGGTTGATGACGTTTCTTCACCGCTGCTGAAAGATTTACCGGCAGTGCTGTACACTATGGCGACTGACGAATAAGAACCGACTCATCAAAGAAAACCCTCTGCTTGTAAAAAAAGCAGAGGGTTTATCTGTATCATGCTTAGTGGTCACCTGTGTTACCTTTAGAAGGGTTCGTAATCACAAAACCTTCTTGTGGCAAGAAGAGGTAATCAATGACGACGCCATCCAGCAATGGCTCATCCTTTTTCACGATCACATCGATCTCTTTGTCTGTCGAGATCACTACATCTTCTTCTGTTGGCTTGTCCAGAGCGAGTCCGTAATGTGCATGATCACCGTGAGCGTGTGTAATATAAACGCGCAGTTTCAATTCTTTGTCTTCTTCTTGCTCGATGATTGGAGCCAATTGCTTGGCAGCGTTACGAGTGATTTTTAGTTTCACAGGTCAAATCCCCTAACTGTATGTAAGTTACCCCTCCATCTTAGCAAGAGGGAAATCAGGATGCAATGTTGAAAGTGTTACAATATGCCTAGAGAATGACAACAGGGTGGAAGGAGAGTCATCTATGAAAATCGATTTGCGCAGTGATACCGTTACAAGGCCAACCGAGGAGATGCTTCGGGCAATGGCGGAAGCGGAGGTTGGGGATGATGTTTACCGGGAGGACCCAACTGTCAATCGTTTGGAAGCGATCGCGGCTGAAATACTCGGAAAGGAAGCTGCTCTGTTTGTAACAAGTGGCACGCAAGGTAATCAGGTCGCAGTTTTGACGCATTGTGTCAACGGAGATGAAGTCATTGCGGAAGCGGATTCGCACATATTTTACTATGAAGGCGGCGCAATGTCGGCATTGGCTGGCGTGCAAACACGGACGCTGGTTGGTGAACGCGGTGCTCTGCGTGCAGAAGAGGTAGAGAGGGCGATTCGGGGCAACAATATCCATTTTCCTCGTACAAAATTGATCTGTCTAGAAAATACACATAATCGCGCGGGCGGGGCGGTAATCTCTGTTGAGCAAATGAAGAGCGTCTATGATATCGCGCAAAAACACGGTGTTCCCGTTCATTTGGACGGTGCGCGTCTCTTCAATGCGGCTGTGGCACAAGGTGTTGCAGTCAGTGAGCTAAGCGTTTATGCCGATACCGTTCAGATTTGCTTGTCCAAAGGGCTGAGTGCTCCAGTTGGTTCCATTTTGGCTGGTGAACGTGCGTTTATCGAAGAAGCGAGATGGTGGAGAAAAAAATTAGGCGGGGGGTTGCGTCAGGCAGGGTATTTGGCAGCGCCGGGCATCATTGCTCTGACACAAATGACCGAACGATTGGCAGAAGATCATGAACGGGCACAGCAATTGGCGAAAGGCTTGCGCCAGCTATCGCTTCAGGTGGAGCAAGTCGAGTCGAATATCGTGCTGGTGAATACGGGCTCGATTGGACAAACAGCTGTCGCCTTCTTGGAACGTTTGGAGGAAAAAGGAGTGCTCGCGGTCGATTTTGACGAGTATGTCATTCGCTTTACGACGCATCGACACATTAGCGATCAACATATCAAGACCGTTGTAGAAGCAGTAGAGGAATTATTGGTAACAGTGTAATTGTATCAAACGCTTGTAGCCAGTCGAAGGGAAGACTGGCTTTTTTCTTTGCTTCAACCATCAATTCGAAATAGTTAGACAATTTGTACAAAATAAGAGTCTATACACGATCTGTTTTTCGCCATACCGTCTGATTTGTTTCTCCTACACTTGCGTTATCATAGTAGTGTGATAAAGCGATAGTATTTACTGGTGTATGGAATCGAATGGAATCAAGGGGGATTGTCTCGATGAGAAAGAGGATGAGCTTCATTTTGAGCTGTTTCTTGCTGCTTCAAGTTATTACGGGATGTAGTACAAGTGAAACGGCGGTAACGAACAAACCAAATGATCAGGCATCTCAAACAGTGCAGACAACGGGAAAAGAGATGGTATTGAATTGGAACGCAGACGGTGGAGAGCCTCCGACAGCGGATCCCGGACTTGCTTCCGATGGTACCTCCTTTGATGTCATTACTGCCTGTTTTGAAGGACTGACTCGCTATGGATCGGATGGGAAAATAGCTAACGCTATCGCCGACAGTTATACGGTTTCCGCGGATTTGACGACGTACACATTCAAATTGAAAACAAATGCGTTATGGAGCAACGGAGATTCGGTAACCGCCCATGACTTTGAGTTCGCTTGGAAAAGAAATCTCGACCCGAAGACAGCGTCCGAATATGCCTATATGCTTTATTTCATTAAAGGGGCAGAGGAGTTTAACACAGGGAAAGGAACGCATGAAGGCGTAGGGGTTAAAGCACTAGATGATTTTACATTAGAGGTCAAGCTCAATTCGCCAGCTCCGTTTTTTTATGAATTGACGGCTTTCCCGACATTGTTTCCTTTACATAAAAAGACCTTGGAGGCACATCCAGATTGGGCAGCGTCTCCAGACAACTACGTAGGCAACGGCCCATTCAAAATGGAGCTGTGGGAGCATAAAAACAAATTGGTTCTTGTGAAAAACGAGAATTATCACGACAAAGATGCCGTGAAGCTCGACAAGATCGTCTGGAGCATGATTACCGATACCAATACCGCTCAAGCGTTGTTTGATTCTGGTGATTTGGATTGGGGAGGGCATCCAAGCTACGTGTTGCCCGTCGACGTGATTCCCGCCTTGCAGGAGGAAGGAAAAATCGTAATGGCGCCGTATCCGAACACAGTTGCAGTTACCTTTAATACAACCGTGTCCCCATTTACGAATAAAAAGATTCGACAAGCCTTCTCGTATTCGATCCAACGGCAGCCTTTGGTAGACGGAATTGTGCAGACAGGGGTGCCTGCGGCTTTTGCATGGGTTCCGCCCTCCATGCAACTTAGCGGAAATGACTATTTTCAAGAGGATGTAGAGAAGGCGAAACTGTTATTGGCTGAAGGGTTAAAGGAACTGGGACTTTCGACGATGCCTACCGTGACATTCACTTATGGTTCAGGTGACGATCGTCAGAAAAAGCTGGCTGAAGTGCTTCAAGATCAATGGAAAAGAAGCTTGGGTGTTGATGTAAAAATCAGTGGCTTGGAGGAAAAAGTATTTTTACAAAACAAGCGCTCCAAAAACTATCAGTTTGCCTACCGAAATTGGGGTGCTGATTTTAACGACCCCATCAATTTCCTGGAAATATTCAAAGACAAAACCGTGGGTACGAACGACGCTGCTTGGGAAAACGACAGATACCGGGAGTTAATCGTCCAAAGTTACTTGGAAAAAGATTCGACGAAGCGTAATGCGATCATGCGTGAGGCAGAGACCATCTTAATGGAGGAAATGCCGATTGCCCCAGTGTATTATGGCGCAAGACCGTATATAAAAACTGACAAAGTCAAAGGATTTTTGATCAACCCATTCGGTGGTAGGGATTTTAAATATACAACCATCGAACAATAAAAAAGAGTCTTGCCGTATCCGGAAACATGGAGAGCGGCAAGGCTTTTTTTGGTTCCACTCGGCAAACTCAGTTGTGTGTAATTCAGAGCCGCCAATGAAATACTATAGCTATCCAACATAGGGGAAAAGAGGGATGGATATGATCTCGGCTAAAGAGCGAGAACGCATTCTCAATCAAATGAAACGGGACGAGAGCAAGATTGTCAACATCGTCCTAAACGACGCCAATCAGGTTGCGGGCGAAATTGAAAAAGCCAACCACCAAGGTATTTTCCTGGTGGATGGCCGGTACTACGGATACGAGGACATCAAAGAAATCAATGGCTCGTAATGGTTACAGACGGGGAGGTGGGAAGAAGTAGCGCAAGGCATCTGGCAGCTCTTTTTGCCACAAACCCCAGACATGATTCCCTGGTTTTTCTCGATAGGACAAGGTTGCTTGCTTGTCCTCAAGAATCTGTTTTGCCTCGCGATTCCAGTGCACGAAATCGAAGGTACCCGCGCTTGTTTCTACAGCAGTCTCCTCGAGGCCGACGACCATCCAGATTCGCAGCCAGGAAAGACTGGCCTGATTCAAAAGTGGATCGAGTGTTGTTTGGAAAAACGCCCCGGACAACGCGAGTACTTGTGGAAAGAGATCGGGATGTTCCAATGCGAGATGCAAAGAAACAGTTCCACCCAAAGAATCTCCTGCCAGTATGCGTGAACCAGGATCACGGCGCACAGGATAACGCTCCTCTATGTAAGGAATCAGTTCTTCGGTGAAAAAGCGCTGATAGGCTGCATTTCTCGACCCCGATGGAGAATACTCGCTCGTGCGCTTGTTGCGATCGACGGAGACACCGACAACGATGTAGGGTTCGATACCTTCTTCCAGAATCAGTTGATTGGAGATGGTCGCGATTCGTCCCATCGTAAAAAAGTCGTTCCCATCCTGGCAGTACACAACAGGGTAAGAAAGAAGCTCATTGTACCCCGGCGGTAGGTATACTTTGACCGAGCGGGGAGTGTCCACGTGGATGCTAGGCACTTCTTCTTTCATGATGGTTCGCTTTACATAATCAGACATCGATTCACACTCCCTGATTGCTCAAATAAAAAACTAAGCCTTGAAAAAAACTGATACAGCTTATATAGTAAATGATAACAGAGAGGAAATAAACCCTGTAATATCAATACTGTAACACATTAAACAGGTATTTTGACTGCAATATAACAGGGTGTTGCAAACGGCGCTGTAAGCCCTTTCTTGCACCATGCAACTTTCTTCTGGATTTTATCAGGGTCACTTCCGCCCGCGAATGGCATTCGTCGCTTATCGAGCAGATGCTCAGATAGATGACAAAGGGCAACGCGGAAAAGGAAGCCCCTTATTCTAGTGACGAGGTGAATGTGATGAGCGTATCCACTGCTGTTGAACAAACAGAGAACAACGCCCCGCTGCAAATTCTTGCCCCGGATGGTACGGTTGTTCGTCCTGACTTGATGCCTAAGCTCTCCGATGATGAATTGCGTGAACTGATGCGTAAAATGGTATTTACCCGTGTATGGGACCAACGCGCAATCAGCTTGAACCGCCAAGGTCGTCTTGGTTTCTATGCACCAGTAGCTGGTCAAGAAGCAAGCATGATCGGTTCTGAGGCCGCTCTTTCCAAAGAAGACTTTGTCCTGCCTAGCTACCGTGATATTCCACAAATGGTATGGCATGGTTACCCTATGCACAAGGCATTCCTGTACTCCCGCGGACACATCGAGGGTGGCAAAATTCCTGAAGGTGTAAACGTATTGATGCCACAAATCATCATCGCGGCTCAATGTACACAAGCAACAGGTGTTGCAATGGGTTACAAGCTGCGCGGTGAAAAGAAAGTAGCGATCAACTACTTTGGTGACGGTGCAACTTCCCAAGGTGATTTCTACGAGGGTATGAACTTTGCAGGTGTATACAAACTGCCTGTTATCTTCTTCTCCCAAAACAACGGTTATGCGATCTCCCTGCCGTTCGAAAAACAAACGGCTTCTGAAAATATCGCAGTCAAAGCAGTAGCGGCTGGTATTGCTAGCGAACGCATTGACGGTATGGACATTCTCGCGGTTTACTACGCGGTTCAACAAGCAAAAGAGCGCGGCGTAAATGGCGAAGGTGCGACTCTGATCGAAGCAATGACGTACCGCTATGGTCCTCATACCATGGCTGGTGACGACCCAACTCGTTACCGTACAGGTGAAGAGCAAAGCGAGTGGGAACTGCGCGATCCACTGATCCGTTTCCGCAAGTTCCTCGAGGCAAAAGGCCTCTGGAGCGAAAAAGACGAAGAAGCTGTCATCGAAGAAGCGAAAGCAGCTGTTGCGGACGCAATCAAAAAAGCGGACGAAACACCTAAGATGAAAGTTTCCGAACTGATCGATGTAATGTTTGAGACACTGCCGCCTGCACTCGAAGAGCAAAAGGCAGAATTCCTGGCGAAGGAGTCGAAATAAGCCATGGCACAAATGACAATGGTTCAAGCCATTACGGATGCAATGCGCGTAGAGTTGAAGCGCGATGAAACCGTTCTTGTCTTCGGTGAAGACGTAGGTAACAACGGCGGGGTGTTCCGTGCAACAGAAGGTCTGCAAGCTGAGTTCGGTGAGCAGCGCGTATTCGATACGCCACTCGCTGAGTCCGGAATCGGCGGTTTGGCTGTCGGTCTTTCCATCAACGGCTTCCGTCCAGTAGCAGAAATTCAGTTCTTCGGTTTCGTATTTGAAACGTTTGATGCTGTAGCATCCCAATCTTCCCGTATGCGTTACCGTTCTGGTGGTCGCTTCTCGAGCCCTATTACATTCCGCTCCCCATTTGGTGGCGGTGTAAAAACGCCTGAACTGCATGCGGACTCTTTGGAAGGTTTGATGCTGCAAACTCCGGGACTGAAAGTGGTTATCCCTTCCAACCCATATGATGCAAAAGGACTGTTGATCTCCGCGATTCGCGACAACGATCCAGTTGTATTCCTTGAGCACATGAAGCTGTACCGTTCCTTCCGTCAAGAAGTTCCAGAAGGAGAGTACACGATTCCACTTGGCAAGGCAAACGTAGTAAAAGAAGGTAGCGATGTTACCATCATCACCTATGGTGCGATGGTGCATACCAGCCTGAAAGCAGCAGAAGAAATCGAGAAAGCGCGTGGAGCAAAAGTAGAAGTAATCGACCTGCGCACCATCAGCCCACTCGATATCGATACCATCGTAGCTTCTGTGAAGAAAACAAACCGTGCGATTGTTGTTCAAGAAGCACAAAAAACGTCTGGTGTTGCGGCAGAAATCATCACGCAAATCAACGAGCGTGCGATCCTGCACCTCGAAGCACCAGTACTGCGTATTACAGCACCAGATACCGTTTACCCGTTTGCTCAAGCAGAAGATGTATGGCTGCCTGACGTAAAACGCGTAGTAGATGGTCTGACACAAGTCCTCGATTTTTAATTGAGAAACAGACATAATGGCGGAAAAGTTGAAAGCTTTCCGCCTTCTTTTGGGAAATATAGGCTTACTACTATGGCGAAGTGTTATAAGGAGGAGATACTGTGAGTCGTTTTACATTCAGACTCCCGGAGCTCGGCGAGGGTATCCATGAAGGCGAAATCGTCAAATGGCACGTACAGCCAGGAGATTCCGTAGAAGAAGACCAAGTAATCATGGAAGTACAAAATGACAAGGCGGTTGTAGAAGTACCGTCGCCTGTTAAAGGGAAAGTTATCGAGCTGAAAGTAACCGAGGGTACGGTTTCCGTAGTCGGCGATCCACTGATCGAGTTTGACGTAGAAGGCGAAATTCCGAACCTGCCAGACCATGGTCATGGCGATTCCCATGCTGCTGAAGCGGCACCAGCGCCTCAAGCTGCAGAAAAAATGGAGCCAGGCTGCGACATCGGTTCCCAAGTGAGCGCAAATGCGAACCAAGCACTGGAAACGCCAATGGCACAAGCAACTGCAACAGCAGTAGCGGCACCGATTGACCGTAAGCAAGTGTTGGCTACACCTTCCGTTCGTAAATACGCTCGCGAAAAAGGCGTTCAATTGGCTAACGTACCTGGTACAGGCAAATTGGGTCGCATCACACGCGATGACGTAGATCGCTTCGTATCTGGTGGAGCAGCAGCACCAACTGCACAAGCAGCGGCAGCTCCAGTAGCTACTGAAGCTCCTGCAGCAGCTACAGGTGTAGCACAAGCAGCAGCGGCTCCAACTGTTCACCACGCACCTACAGCAGGCGAGCTGGAAGAGCGCGTTCCGCTGAAAGGTATGCGTAAAGCAATCGCGAAAGCAATGGTGAAATCCGCTTACACAGCACCACACGTTACTATCTTCGACGAAGTGGATGTTACAGCGCTTGTCGCTATGCGTAAAGATGCGAAGCCACTTGCTGAAGAGCGCGGTGTGAAGCTGACTTACTTGCCTATGATCGTGAAAGCAGTTGTAGCTGGTCTGAAGAAATTCCCAGAACTCAACGCTTCTATCGACGATGAGAAACAAGAAATCATCTTCAAAAAGTACTACAACATCGGTATCGCTACCTCGACAGAAGATGGTTTGCTCGTTCCAGTTGTGAAATCCGCTGACAGCAAATCCATTTTCCAAATCGCAGGCGAAATCGGCGAGCTGGCGAAGAAAGCACGTGACCGCAAAGCAACTGCAGATGAGTTGAAAGGTTCTACTTTCAGCATCACAAACATCGGTTCTGCTGGCGGTATGTTCTTCACGCCAATCATTAATCATCCAGAAGTAGCAATTTTGGGTGTTGGCCGCATTAGCGAAAAACCGGTTGTGAAAAATGGAGAAATTGCGGTAGGTCAAATGTTGCACCTGTCCTTGAGCTTTGACCACCGCTTGGTTGATGGCGAACCTGCACAGCGTTTCGTCAACTACGTGAAGCAGCTCCTTGAAAACCCAACGCTGCTCGTCATGGAGGGATAAGAGACAATGGTAGTAGGTGAATTTACTACAGAGGTTGACGTACTCGTAATCGGTGCCGGTCCAGGTGGATATGTTGCAGCGATTCGTGCAGCTCAACTTGGTAAAACAGTAGCTGTCGTGGAAAAAGCTGAGCTGGGCGGTGTGTGCCTGAACGTAGGTTGCATCCCTTCCAAAGCGATGATCCACGCTGCACACACATATGAGCACACACAACATACAGAATCCATGGGTATCACCATGGAAAATGTAAAAGTGGATTTTGCCAAAGTACAAGAGTGGAAAAGCGGCATCGTGAAGCAACTGACTGGCGGCGTAGGCTCCCTCTTCAAAGGCCACAAAATCCAGGTAATCCCTGGTGAAGCGCTGTTTGTAAGTGAAAATGAAGTGCGTGTATTCCACGGTTATGATGTCAACCGTTATCGCTTCCAGCATTGCATCATTGCAACTGGTTCGCGTCCAATCGAGTTGCCTGCATTCCCGTTTGGCAAACGCGTAATGTCTTCTACTGAAGCGCTGTCCTTGACTGAACTGCCGAAGAGCCTTGTGGTAATCGGCGGCGGATACATCGGTATCGAGCTTGGTACTGTGTTCGCGAAGTTTGGTACAAAAGTTACGATTTTGGAAGGTTCCGATCAAATCTTGCCAGGATTTGAGCCAGACATGCCACGTTTGGTGGAACGCAAGCTGAAAAAGCTCGACGTTACCATCCATACAAAAGCATTGGCACAAGGAATGGAAGAGACAGAAAACGGCGTGATCGTAACTGCAGAAGTAAAAGGCGAGCAACAAAAAATCGAGGCAGAATACGTACTCGTTACTGTTGGACGCCGTCCGAATACAGATGAACTCGGTATTCGCGATATCGGCATGAACATGACTGACCGTGGGTTGATCGTTGTCGACAAGCAAGGCCGCACGAGCATTCCTAACGTGTACGCGATCGGGGATATCGTAGCAGGTCCTGCATTGGCTCATAAAGCTTCCTACGAAGGTAAGGTTGCTGCTGAGGCGATTGCTGGCCATCCTGCAGAAGTTGACTACAAGGCGATTCCAGCGGTTGTATTCTGCGATCCAGAAATCGCAAGCGTTGGAATCAATGAGAAAGAAGCAAAAGAAAAAGGCATCGACTATATTGTAGGTCGTTTCCCATTCGCAGCAAACGGTCGCGCTCTGTCTGTAAATGCAGGCGAAGGTTATGTGAAGCTGATTGCAGAAAAAGAAACGAATCTCGTATTGGGTGCGCAAATCGTTGGTCCAGAAGCATCCAACATCATCGCAGAGATCGGATTGGCGATTGAAATGGGCGCAACACTCGAAGACATCGAGCTGACCATCCACGCACATCCAACACTGGGTGAAGTAACAATGGAAGCTGCTGAATTGGCTCTGGGTCGTCCGATCCACGTCATGAAATAAGAAGTGGAAAAAGCCTTGTGCCGGAAATGGGTGCAAGGCTTTTTCTTCCACATCTTCCCCTTTCCACCTGATCTTAAATAATGTAAAATAGTGGGAGACAACGTTAGGTGGAGGTCTGCAGCATGGAAATTACGAGTCGGATGATTGATGACTTGCGACTAAAACTAGAGCGCGCAGCAAAAGATGCAGGTTACAATTTTCTTGACCCTGAAATCGTGAGAATCAGCCAACAATTAGATAAATTAATTGTCGCACATATGCAACATGAAAAACGCCCTTCATGAGGGCGTTTTTGGTTGAGTGGGTACTTCCGAGATGGAATAAAGCAAATGGGCATTCCAGCCTTTTTTCGTAAGCGTGGGCTCTTGGGCATAATAATAGCTAGGATATAAAATCAGATGCTGCGCATCATAGCTAGGACCATTACTCGGACAGGTAAGCCGATGGGTTTCTGTATCATAAGTAATTGTGGGAGAAATGGATTGCAGATAGGTAGTAAGGGATTTGATTCCTTGTAAAGAGTAATAAATCCGTTCAGCTTCACGAACAAATTTTGGAGCAATCGCCTCCCAATTCGCCTCAAAAAATAGCTGCCAATAAGATGAAACGAACAGGCTAAAACGGCCTTTCACATAATCGGCATCTTCTTCTAAATCGAAGGCAACTACAGGAGCATCGTGATGCAATATCCACTCCTCCAAGATCGGTTTTATACTGCGCACAAAATGATCGGTGGGAAGTGTTACGAAGTACTCATATTGATCATCGACAGCCATTACACCTTTTGTATGTAAGGGGTCAAATGAGTCAGGGATCCCATATCGAAAGAGGGGGACAAAATAGCCCCATTCTTTTAAAAGACGGGCAGACTCAAACTGCTCTACTTTTTCTTCCGTCCAATGCGCAAATCGCTCGGGAGGTGTCTCTTGGGCAAGTGTATACAAACTAGCAGCCATCTCGTACAGCGGAGAAACACTATAGCTGATCAAATTGGAAAGAGGGCTATGATTGCCCGGAAGTGGAATGGTGATCATCTTCACTTAACCTCCATCAAGGATACTAAATTTATCATAGTGCATCCTTGTGGGACAATTCAATCATTTTTGATGTAAAAAAAAGGAAGGGTAGAGGCACCTGACTGCAATGGAGCCAGGTGCCATTCATTATCCTTCGCGTGTTTGAATGGAGCGAGAATGATTTTGCTGCTTCACTTTTTTTGAGCCGGGCTGGGGTTCGCCAGTCTGTTCTAGCGGGCGGGCTACATTATTGTAAGTTTGATGCGGATTTTCATCTAGAATATGGTCCTTTTCCATAAAATCAACTCCTTCTTTACCTAGTTTGGCGTAAACACATGATGACGAATCATAGGAAATGCTGGTATTCTATAATGAGGTTGTTCCAAACTCGTATGGTAAGGAAGCATGTCCACATTTAGAAGGAATTGATATGTTGTCAAAATTACAGAATGGCACGATACTGTTTATAGAACATAATATTTATTATGTAAACAATAAACGAGCTCTGCTGGTCTGGAAGGAGCGAGAACTATGCCAGTTTTAATCGCCCCCGTATTCAATTCAACAACAGCACAGCCCGTTCGGATCGATTTGCCTAATTCGTACACGCTCATATCCGGCGCAAAGAGGCCATATGAGATCGCTTCTCGTTTTTTACGCAATGAGATGGACGAGAACAAGCGAACCTTTGATTTGCGTGTAGATCCCAGCAGTTTATTTTTAGTTGGGGATCACGAAGAGATGAAAGTAACGGATGATCGGGTGTGGATTGAAGAAATCGAAAATAAGCTGAATCTAGCGTGCACAACGGGGACTTGTTCGATTCCTTACATCATCACGGTCAATGGCAATATGTATGGTATTACGTATTTGAAGCGATCGCTTGATGGTGACAAGTACTCATTTGATGATGAAACGGCGGGTATTTTTACTTCATTAGTGGAACAGAAGCTGCCATCCCTTGCTTTTCGTCGCTATGCGCTCTCGCTGGAGAAGAAAAACTACGAGGATCAGTTGTTGGATCTGTGGATTGCATTAGAATCTTTGTTCGTTCCCGATGGCAAAAAAGGCGAGATTACCTATAAATTGCGTGTCCGAATGGCGTACTATTTTGGAGAAACTGCCTTGCAGCGTGAACAGATTGCACAGTTTGTAAAAAAATCGTACAATCATCGCTCAGAGATTGTGCATAGCGGAAAGCTGTTTGGTGACAAGCTGGCAAAAGAAGTCACGATTCTGAGGGCGATGACAAGAGCCGCGATTTTGAATATCGCCGGGGAAAGCATCAACCTTCAGGATATGCGTGTCAGGTTGGACGAGTTGGCATTTACGGGCGAATCTTATGTGGCAAGGTACGCTCCTACTTTTTTTGAAAGAATTTTGTTGTAAGCCTCATAGAGGAAACAGATCAGGAGGAAGAATAGAGCATGAGTGTTTTGATCGTAGAGAATTTGTCCCATGGCTTTGGGGACCGTGTTTTGTTTCGCGATGTATCTTTCCGTTTGCAACCAAATGACCGTGTAGGACTCGTAGGCGCAAATGGTACCGGAAAATCAACGATGATGGGGATTTTGACAGGTCAAAACTTGCCTGATAACGGTCGCATTGAATGGATGCCCAAAATCGAATACGGGTATTTGGACCAGCATACCAAGCTGCAAGCTGGGAAAACGATTCGTGACGTACTCAAGGATGCCTTCCTGCCGTTGTTGGAGCAAGAGGCTGAACTGATGACGATTGGTGAAAAGATGGCTGAGGCATCTCCAGAGGAACTGGAAGAATTGCTGGAGCGCATGGGCGAAATTCAAGACAAGCTGGAAACGAGCGGCTTTTATTTGATCGATGCAAAAGTAGATGAAATTGCCAACGCTTTGGGTTTGAGTGCAATCGGTTTGGAGCGCGATGTTGCATCCCTCTCCGGTGGTCAGCGTACCAAGGTTCTTTTGGCAAAATTGCTGCTGGAACAACCAACTGTTCTGTTGCTGGATGAGCCGACAAACTATTTGGACGAAGAGCATATCGTCTGGTTGAAAAACTACTTGAAGGAATATCCTTACGCTTTCATGCTGATTTCCCATGACACGACCTTCATGAACGAAGTCGTGAATGTGATTTATCATTTGGAATTTACCAAGTTGAATCGTTACACAGGGAACTACGAATCCTTCCTGGCACAGTCTGAGACAAAACGCAGTCAGCACTTTGACGCATTTGAGAAGCAGCAGGAAGAAATCGCTAAAATGGAAGACTTTATTGCGCGCAATAAGGCACGTGCGTCTACTACCGGCCGCGCGAAGAGCCGTCAAAAGCAGCTCGATAAAATGGATCGCATCGACAAGCCGGAAACGGCTGCGAAACCTTCGTTTATCTTTAAGGAATCCCGGGCAAGTAGCCGTTTTGTCATCGAGGCTGAAAACCTGGAGATCGGATATTCGCATGCATTGCTGCCAAAGCTTAGTGTGAAGCTGGAGCGCGGTGAAAAAGTAGCGATTGTCGGAATGAACGGTGTCGGTAAGTCTACCCTGCTGAAAACGTTGCTGGGTGTGATTCCTCCGCTGGGTGGAAAGCTGGAGAAAGGCGATTTCCTCCATCCTGCTTACTTCGAGCAAGAAGTGAAGGCGAAGCCAATTACTGCACTTGACGATGTATGGAATGAGTTCCCGTCCATGAATAACCATGAGGTTCGCGGAGCGCTGGCACGTTGTGGCTTGAAAAATGAGCATATCAATCGTAACATGAACGCTCTGTCCGGGGGCGAGCAAGCAAAAGTTCGTCTCTGTAAATTACTGCAGCGCGAAAGCAACTGGCTGGTATTTGACGAGCCGACGAACCACTTGGATGTCGTCGCCAAGGAAGAGCTCAAGCGTTCCTTGAAGGAGTTCAAGGGGACCGTCCTTCTCGTATGCCACGAACCTGAATTTTATGAGGATTGGGTTACACAAACGTGGGATGTTGAGAAATGGAGTTTGGAGCAGGCAAAAACACCGATTAAATTGTAAAAGCAAAAACAGGCAGCCACCATCAGGTGAGACTGCCTGTTTTTTTATGTGAGCGACGCATTCCGCAAACGGATCATGGAATAGTGCAGACTGCTTTGTAGCAATGAATCTCGGAGCGGCATCAACGAAGGGGTGATTCGCAATTCAATATCCGATCGGCTAAGACAGTGTACAAGGTCATCTAATGGCCTTACGTCTAGTGGCGAAACAGTTACTTCTGACAAATAGTAGCCTGCACCTTCGTCCCAGCTATAAAAAGATTCTGGAGAGAAGGTATATTCATACAGCGTAGTTTGTGAAACCGCGGGATACCATTTGCTTTCGATCGCAATAACCATTTTGGCACTCGTCAAGCCAAGAAAGCGCTCGACGTCTGCCGGCTCAGAATTTGCTTTTTTGTAGAAGCAAATCCTCGGGCAATCCCGCGGTAAATAATACATCGGAGCTCGTTCTGCATCAATCGCCCATACAGCCGGAGCAAGTGTGGGGTGAGAGGGATGCGCACGTGGCTGAAAAATCGTAATGGCTGGGTCTTCACTATAGTGAAACAATTTGTCCAAGAATTTGAAACCTCCTCAAAATCAACCCTGCCGTTTTCTAAAAAACTGCCCACGCATTTGGCAAATAGCGGCCTCGATGATAGGGAGAAGACGTCTTCGTGATGGCCTCACCATTGTGGAGCATCATAGAGCTGGAACCTCCGTCCATGGCCATTGCCGTAACCACACCCCGCTCAGCTAATAGTTCCGCCATGTCGTTCATGCTCGCCCCGATGGAATGCCCGGGTTGGCGACCGTCAATGACTGCAAATACAATTGTCCCGTCTTCTTTTTGTCCAATCGCGGTACGCGGCTGAATGCCCCAGCTCTTGGCAGGCTTTCCTTCAAACATATTTTTCCCGTTTACAATTAACTGCGGACGGAAGCTCACAGCGTCACGCACGCCCATCTTCACGAGTTGTTCGGCCGAGTAGCTGCCTGTAATCAGTTTACCGTCATAGGTAAGCCCTAACGCAGTTTCTCCGCTTCTCGGGTTGTAGCCCTGCAAAATCTTTCCTTCGTGGATAACGACGCCGTAAGCTCGTGCTCCTTTGCCGTAGCCGTCTGGGTCTGCGAATCCACTCGCATTGACGATCCCGATGGCTCCTGTTTTCTTTACAAACTCATCGAGCAAATCTCCACGGTCCTTGCGATTCGTGACGACGAGCCGTACTCTGCTCGGGTCGCTAATGTACATGATTTTTCCTTTAAAGTAATAACTGCCTTTCGAGACATCAATTTCCTCGATCTCGATTAGCTCTTTTGGTTTCTCTGGAAGTGTGACGGTTACCAGATTCGATCTCGGCAGAATAGTAGGTCCTGCCGTGGCTGAGCCTGTATCCTCAGAATTGATAACGGTCGGATGTGTAATTTGCTGCTTTAGTTCTTTCAGTTTTTCATCGGGTAAAAATGTATAAGGGGCCCAGTAATCGTGCTGGGTTGTCAACAAAGTACCTGCCGCCCACTCGCGTAATTCTACGCCGTTTTTCGTTCCAAATAAAAAAATAATTCCCAGTAGAGCCAAGGTTGTAAAGGTTAAGGCTGTGCCAAGTATCCATTTCTTAACCCAACGCCATGGTCTTTTGCGCTTGGCTCGCTTGCGTGAGCGAGTCCGAGACAACGTCTCCATTCATGATTCACATCCATCTAACAAAATGTACTAGAGTTATCATTCCTATATGAAGAGACGCATGACCAGGAAAAAGGTTTCAGGAAAATAATATGTGATCAGCCTGGTCAAAATAAGAGTAGGAGGTGATAGGTGTGCGTGACTATGATGCGGAGTTTCAAAAGGAAGTAGAGGAGTACATGGAAAGTCCAAAAGGGACACGTAACCAAACCACCAGCCGGGACCGTCAAGACCAGGGTGAGAAGCAGGAAACCCGTTTCGATTCCAATAACGGGTAGAAGGAAGGTCAGGCGAAGTCCAATGCGGATTTCGCCTGTTTTTTTATCTCGAAAATGACCTTGACTCACGAGGACTGGCTTACCTCTGTATTCTACCTGCAAAGTGTGGTAAGCTTACCCAATGCACCACTTTATGCCAGGAGGGTTTTTGTGAGCACCACGTTTGCAGATTTACAAATTAGCGCACCGCTGTTGACTATATTGCGAGAGCGAAAAATGGAAACACCGACACCGGTACAGAGTGAAGCCATTCCGTTGATTATGGCTGGTCGAGATGCCTTGGTGGAGTCACCGACAGGGACAGGCAAGACGTTTGCTTATCTATTGCCGATTTTATCGAAAGTCAATATGGAGCAAAAAGATGTACAGGCCATTGTACTTGCACCGACGCATGAGCTCGTTGTTCAGATTGCGCGGGAAGCAGAAAGCCTTCTGCCAGGGAAGGACACGGCTGTGATGTCTATTATTGGCGGTGTCGATGTGAAACGCCAAATCGAGAAACTGAAAAAGAAGCCTGTATTGATCGTAGCAACACCAGGAAGACTGTTGGAGCTGATTGAGCAGCGCAAGCTAAAGGTCCATGAAGTGAAGACAGTTGTTGTCGACGAGGCAGACCGTATGCTGGATGCAGGCTTTGGCAAGCCAGTCCAAGAGGTTATGAAAAAAACACTGCGTGATACGCAACGACTGTTATTCTCAGCGACAATCGCAGAGGAAGTCGTACATACGGCTGAGATTTTTACAAAAGACGCTGCCGTTATTCGTGCAGCGGCACCAGAAGGGGCCGCAGGAGTAGCACACATGTATTTGGTCACCGATCCACGCAAAAAGGTGGATACGCTCCGTCGTTTGCTGCGCCTCGTCAATGTTCGCTCCTCCATTGTTTTTGTCAACCAAATCGAAAAAGTGGACGAGATTGTATCGAAGCTCAATTACCACAATTTGTCGTGCAGACTCTTGCACCGTGATGCTACGAAAGAAGAGCGTGCCCGCACCCTGCAACAATTCCGGGACGGAGCATTCCCCGTGTTGATTACGACAGATGTATCGGCACGTGGCATTGATATTCCAGGTGTGGAATGTATTGTGCATTATGATCCTGCATCTGATGCGGATACGTACATTCATCGCAGTGGTCGAACTGGGCGAATGGGGCGTGCCGGACTGGTATTTTCGATCGTTACGCCACAGGAACAGTTCATCATCCAAAAATTTTCCAAGCAAACAGGCTTGCCTATCGCTGAAAAATTCATGACCCACGGAGCGCTGGAAGATCCGCGTCCTGTACGAAAGCCAGCGCCAACACAAAAGCCAGGAGCTCCAGCTAAAAATGCGAGCCCTGCCAAGCGGAATCAAAATCAAAATCGTGCACATAAGAAGGGCAGCTTTGGAACAAAGTAGGACAAGAAGCACACAACTTGTCTGCAGGAGGTTTCCATGCGCAAAGATCGGTTATATGAAGAGGATTTGCTGGTAAACGGCACAGTTGGTGGAGAAGTTCTGACGAAACACGAGCGACAAGTGCTGCGCCAGGAAGCAGGGGAACTGAAGGAAAAGATGGAACAGGCGAAACAAGAGCCGATTGCCGAATGAAGGACGAAGAAGAGCAGGGAGAATCCGTGAGGTCTACGGATGCCCTGCTCTTTTTTTATGGGAGTGGATCAAATAGCGATCTAGCTCTTCTAGCCAGTCCTGAACGCTCTCATAAGGGGCGTCCATTTGTAACAAACGCCGAATCATCATGCGAATCGGAGGAGATAAAGAAAGCTCCTCTTCCCAGCTTTTTTCTGGTGCGTCTGGTTCCGATTCGTATCCGGAATAGAGCAAAAATAAAAAGAAATGTCCCAATGCGTACAAATCACTGGAAGGAGCGACTTCACGCTTCAATTGTTTTTCAGACGGGTAGGCGGACAAGGTATCAGCCGTGTATGTCGGTCGATCACCAACGAACCTGGCGAGGCCAAAATCAATCAAGTACGGCTTGTCCCCTTTCCAGATGACGTTGGGAATCCGTACGTCGCGGTGAATCACATTTTGCATATGGAGGTAGGCCACGAGCTCCCCGATTTGGCGGATCCATTCGGCGCATTTTTGCTCATCAGCCACGATGTTTTGATCAAACAACATGTCTTCGAGTGTCGGGCCTGCTAGATAAGTCATGACTATAAACGAGTCTTGCCGGTAAGTAAAGGAATCCAGACAGCGAGGGAATTGCGGATGCGAGAGGGACATCAGCACCTTTTTTTCATAGGCCTGCATGGCTTCTCCTTTTGGTGTGTGACGCAGGCTTGGTTTCACTTGCTTCAGCACAACCTGATTACCTGTAGGGTTGTGCGTTGCGAGATATGCAATCCCGTAGCTTCCCATCCCCAGTACTTTTGTAATTTCATAGTGTCCTGCCAGGTGGCCGGGCCGATATGGCTTATCGCGTATTTTTTCGTTCCACCATGACTTCATACGAGTCCACATTGTCTGATTTTCCCCTCCTCCCTTCATCTTATCATGATTTGAAAAAGCTGACCTTTTTTTCAATAGGTTTGCTATAATCAGTTCGTTACATGCAGACGGGAGCGAAGGGTATGAATTTTACAATTGATTGGTTATCCTTTTATCTGATGGAACAGCCTGAAGAAGAGGATGGCATAAAACAAGTGCGGATGACGCGCTATTTGGGCCATGATGAATATCAGAAAAGCGAGCTGAAAGATTTTCTCGATGGGGAATTCGCCCGGATTGCGAAAAGAAAAGTCGAGATGAATCCGAAGACAGAAGGCACGCCGACAAAACTGGGTCAATTTGTGCTGGAGCCTGGACATCCATTGGACTCGAACCCTAACTATGCCCTCTTGAATCGATTGTTGGCAGCGGAGACACCAGGGGAGAGCAAGGAGCCCTGCCAGGAGTTGATTCAGTCGTATTTGCGAACCTCTCAGGTGAGAGGCGGGGTCATGATTGTGGTCCGGACGAGGCTGGATTTGATTGATGAACGCTATGTCTTTATTTTAAAATGCGATTTCGAACAAAAAACAGCAGTCATCACAGACGAGAAGAGCCTCATATCGAACGTACGCATGGCGATTAACGCCAAAAACATGAAATCACTGATGTATCCGTATATGATCGAATCGGGAATGAATGATCCTTATCACGTGAAAATTCATCAGTTCTCCCACGCACGGTATTTCGAGGAATTTCTGCGTTTTATCGAGTATCCGCAAACGATGACGCAGATCGTTTCTGAAGAAGTCATTTCATTGGCAAGACAGCACATTGAATATACGTATCCCGAAGAGTCGGAAGAACGGGTAAGGGAAGAGGAAGCCATCGAACTCATTGCCGCAAGTCCGAAGCGGGAGCTCGCAGAAAAATGGGAGCATGAGACTGTGATGGAAGCGATGCAAATCATTACAGATCGCCAACCAGAGGTCGAGCTGAAGTTCAAGCTGGACCATATGCAGATCCGCACATTATTGGCGGATTACGGTACCAACCTGCATATCGCGAAAGTAAACGGGCGTTATTTGGTATTGTTAGAAGGCGAGCAGCTACAATTCGAGCGTGGCATGTCCCCTGTTGAGTTTTTAAAGCCAAAGGCATTGACGGACATCGTGAAAGAAATCGAAGAGCGAAGCCAAAACGTTGCGTATACCCCAATGAGCACGCCAACGGAGGACGACGATAATCCACCTTGGTAATAAACGAGGAAGGGAGTGAGTAAGTTGGATCGACAACTGAAAGTAATCGGTCAAGAGCATTACATTTATCCGGTTTTGCGCCATGCCTCGATGATCAACAAGTACCCGGAGCGTTGGGTTGTGAAGGAACATACAGCAGATACGTACGTCCTGTACGCGCTAGATCAAGGGGAAGGCTACGCATTGATTGAGAAGAGGATGTTGCAGGAAGCAGGCTGGACGAGCGAGCAGCTTCATGCATACGCGATGGAAAACTTGCGAAAGCTCCCCTTTTCAGTGAAGTCACAAGAAGTAGGGGGCCAGCACATCCATTTTATTAGTCCGACAGACGGATATGCGGCAAGCCGAATTTTGCTGGATTCATTTCTGGCGGAGATGGATCAGAAAAAGCAAGGAGACTCGCTTGGTGTCGCGATTCCGCATCAGGATGTGCTGATTGTGGCGGATATGGCAGGAGAAGCTGGAGCCCATCTGTTAGCTCGTCTTACTTATGATTTTGCATCCAAAGGGCAAGTGCCGATTTCTGTCTTGCCTTTTTATTGGGAGGAAGGGGAATTGACCCCATTTCTCGTAGTGACGCACGACTCGGGTACAAAAATTGAAAGAAAGTAGAGCAAGCGCGGGGATAGACTTCCCGCGTTTTCTATACGGTGGAAAATCGGAGGAAACCCTCGAATGAAAAATTTCATGATTGGTCAATACGGAGGTTTTGATCAGGCAAAATACGCACGAGATTTTAAAGAGGGCTTTTACGGAATAGAGGCATGCTTATTTGAGTCGGAGGAGGATATCCGAATTTTGCAGCGCGAATCACAAGCAAAAGGATTTGCGGTCGGTGTTCATTTTCCACTGCGTGCAGGTCAATCCGAGCTGCGGGATGCTCTATTCATGGATGCTGATGATCAGACGAGAGCAGAGGCGTTTCAAAGGATAGAGAGGGAACTGGCGTATATGGCATTCCTTTCGCCAACCTATGTCTTATTCCACTATCCGAAGCCTGTCATTTTGGATGATCGCGTCGACTGGAATGTTTGGCGTTTTCATGATTCGCGAGATTTTGTTTGGGAGCAAGTCTACACAGAAGCAGAGTTTCAATCACGTAGTGAGCAGGTGTTTGCGTGGTTAGCTGAGAAAGGCAAGGAGTTTCACTTCACACCAGTCCTTGAATTCGATGCACTCAACCGATATGTGTATGAGACAAAATTTTTAGAGGACTTGCTGCAGAAATACCCAACGATCAAGCTCTGTCTCGATACGGGCCGATTGTTCCTGCAAGAAAAAATCGACCCGTTTTTCGATGCGCGTCAGGTCATCCAAACGTATACGAAATATTCGTTTAGCATTCATTTGAAGAGTATGAAGGTGACCGCGAGTGGGGTTGAATTCGTTCACTTTCCCGTTCTTCCCGAATGGAAACCAGAAGAAGGGTGGGCACCGATTGAGGACTACCTGACAATCATCCGGAAGGAAAACCCGCACGTAAAGATCATGTTCGAGCATCGTTCCGACCAAGTTACAGACGAACAGCTCGAGCGTTGCTATCGTTGGGTAAAGGACCTCCTATCTGAACCTCATGAAGCCACTTCAAGTAGTAACTCGATATAGCGTCCGGCATCTTGAAGCAGCCAGTACGGGTACCTCGGACCGTGTATGTACAAATCTGTAGCGGTCACGAGCATGGTCCTCACCCGTGTTTTATCACCCATCAACTGCGCGCATACCCCCATCGTCATCCAAGGGTATAAATCACCAGTCTGAAACGTATCGAAGTGCGGGAAAGCGTCTGTGATCCTTTGGTAGAGTAGCGAAGCCGTATTGGCATCTGTCATGCTGTAGACAATAGGAAACGCTTGGGAAGTAACGTCCGGGTACCATTTTCGCCAGCCGGGGTACGTGCGATCATACATGGCATACGACTTACGAATTCGACTGTACATTCCACGGATGCCGAGCACACAGGCTCTCGCACGTGAAGCCGCTTCCTCGGCAGCCTCCACATCTCCGATCAACGAAAATAAATACGAAGCATCTGCCAGTCCTTTGGCCACCTCGCAATTGTCCATCAAATATTTGACCCGATACGAACGCTTCGCCCAGGTCAGACCGTCCTTCTGTTGAAGGCGGGCAACTGCTCGGAGAAGGGATAAGAGTGTAGCGTGGTTGGCATACAGCCAGTCCATATGCCCCGTTGCTCGTATCCATTCTGCTAGCAGGCTAAAATAGGTGGTGTGGTAGCTATCTTCGCTATCATTTGTGCCGGTATCGATTTCTTTGTCCTGTTCAAGACGAAAATCATTGATATAGCCGTCCGCATTCAGGTTTTGTAAATACCAATCGAGATGACCCCGAACAGCCTCTACCTCCTTCATACGGATGAGGGAAACAATTCCGAGGTTAGTAAAGTACGGATTGATTTGGTCACGTTGGGGGCCAAGGCGAAAGGTACCACTCGGCAATTGGCAGGATAGCAAAAAACTTGTTTGATTCAACGCCATTTCTTGCATCCATTTTTCCATGAGGCTGACCTCCTCTCCAAGCTACGTGATTGCTGAGACGAGTTTGACTCCGTATTCGATCCATTGCAGCGAACGCACATAAGAATCACTGTCGATGGAAGGCAGTGAAGCGGGTTCATTCACGACCTTGTGCCAATTTTCATCTCGAAACCAATCTACCCCATCTGCCGGATCGTGTCCATAATCAGCCCATGCATCTTGAAGACGGGGGCTGTAAATCTTCGGGCTTCCTTCTAGCAACTCATGTCCATCCAAGCGTAGTTGATACGCATCATCTGTGGTGGAAGGAGTATGATGAGGGGTGAACAAATGCGGCCAATAATCTGCTCGGGAGCCAGTATGAGGAATACGAGAGCAGTAGGAGACCATTTTTTCGGAGCGGAAAGAATCCCCAAACAATTGCTGATACAACGTTTTTCCGATCTGAATGCGGTTTCTGATGTCGGGAAAATGATGAACATGTAACCCGATCAAACTAAGCCGGCGATCAGTAGAATGCGCTTTATAGGGAATGAGCACTTGATTCATCGAGAGAGCAGATTGAGCAACGAATGCAAACGAACTGAAAATGCGATTTAGTGTAAACGGCTTCTGTACGACACGTTGTTCGATATATTGCTGTTCATTGACGATGAGAGCATGTGTAAGGCGCGCGCTTTCTTTGGTTGCGAGGAACTCTTGCCAATACGATTGCATAAAGACTGAAACACCAAGTGGTGCCAAAAGCTTTGTTAAATCTGTCCCCGTTCGTTTCATCTCCGCATACAGAAGCAATTGCGGATAGGCATCCTGAAAAATCAGCCAGTTAGATCTTTCCAAAAACCAAAAAAACGGCTCAATTGCATGTGCGTCCATAATAAGCGGTAGCCATTCTCCTTTTAAATCGGTCATGTTCCACCCGCCATTTCGTGAGACCAGATGGGCCAATAACGCCCAGTGAACCTCTTGATGCTCGAGATAAAAGGCGAGGTATGCTTGTGTGCGGGTGACATTGTTACGATTGGCTTTGGTCGTTGCTTGTCTGATGTGAGCAACCAGGTGTTGCTCGGAAATTTCCGTTAAGGTCGTATCTGTCATGTATGGGTAGCTCCTTGTTTTTTCACATGGAAAAAAGCAGGTCCACTGGGCGACCCGCTTTTTATTCAACCAATCATTTCTAGTACGAGAAGCCGAACGAGTAGTTTTTCCTTGGCTTCCTCCCACGTATTCGCAAAAATGACAACGAGCTCCGATTGGAACTCCGTTTCCGCGACAAAAATCCCATCTTGTTCGTAGATGTTCATAGATGATCGTCCTTTCTGCTGCCTTTCAAGCATTGTATGCTATCATGAAAGAGATGATGCATTCAACATGCTGGAAAATCATGAGAAGGGTGGCATCAAACATGATAGTAAAAGTGACAAAAGAGGCGGAAGAACGTATGGCCAGTACAGATAAGCCCATTCGGATCAACGGTGAGTTAGTCGGTGGTTGCGGGATGAATGTAGAGTATGCGTTGTGGTGGGATAGCCAAGGTCCCGAGGATAAAGTCTACCAGGTCGATTCTTTGACGTTTCTGCTAGATCGCGAAACGATCGCCTATATCGGATCTGATCTGCTTACGATTGATTATCGTGCACAGCAAGGCTTCCGCATGGTTACGCCACAACAAATTTTGGCCTACGGTCTTCAGCTAAAAGAGCGCTGGAGTTAATCACTTCGGTAGAAATTGCAAGATAAAGGCGAGAATCCCTGCTGCAATTAAAGGACCGACTGCAACACCTCGGAAAAAAGTGACACCAGCGATTGTACCTAGCAAAAGGCCAGTAACGATCAATGGATTATGGGACATCAAGACCGTTCCTTTTCCCGCTAGGTAGGCCACAAACATACCGACGGCGACGGCCAGCAGCGAATGCCAATTTGTAAAAATCTCCAAGATAGACGAAGGATTAATTTTGCCGCTTGCCAGCGGAGTCATGATGCCAATCGTCAGTATAATGATCCCGAGCTGTAATCCATGCTGCTCGAGTAGAGGGAAATATCGTTCCAATGATAGGAGCCTCATTAAAAGAAGAATCGCAACGGCAATGGATACGGTTGCGTTGTTTCCGATAACACCGAGCGCAAGAAGTACCAAAAGGATGATAGAAATCCAGTCCATATGCGGGTTGGCTCCCTTTCGTTTTTCTTAGTATATCCATCTGTTGCGGCATGTGCCCGGGCAAGAAAAAAGAGATCGGCATGCACAAGTGTGCGAGTGCCGATCTCTTTTTTCTAGTCGAACCATAGTTCGAGCATTCCTACTGGAAAACCTGTCTGCTCGTCCGAATCAGGGAAACGTCCCCAAGCAAAGACGCCGTTGAAATAATCGATTGTAAACGGCTGATCGTAATCAGGCACGCTGTATTTGCTGCCGATTCGGAACTCACTTGTTCCTAAATAGTACGATTTCGCCATAAAGTACTTTTGTGTAATGATAGCAAGCTGTGAGTGATCACCAAGCTTCTTTTTCTCTTTCGCTTCTACGTGCAGGCGCTCCATTTCCTCCTGGAGCTCTGCGAGTGTCATTTGACTGTACAAACGCAACGGACTGCCCCCTTTCCATACAGGTATATTGTAGCAAAAGACAAGGTGTTATGTCTGTATACGGGTTTGAAAATAAAAAAGGGGCACTCCCAGTTGGGAATGCCTAATTATTGGGGGCGATTGAGAAAAAGAACGACTGATTGTTCTATGACTGGTTTGCTCTCACCCAAAACAGTCAATCAATCAAAGCTATTAGCGTAGGCATACTCAGATTGAATGATCGATCTAAACATGCTTACGTTAAAAAGTCATCCAAAGAAGATAATCGAACTTTTTCTCAATGCGTTGAAAAAGTGCTTACACGTACAACATAGCAAGCAAAAGTAAAACATCAATTAAATAAAAATAAAGTATTATTAAATCTTTTTTCTGTGAGTAACGGGTTAACGAGCAAAACGATGGTTACCGATCTCAACCGTTACAGGACGTGACCAAATCCACTTGGATTTAGCTGTATCCGGGTTAAAGAAGTACAGGGAACCGTTGCTCGGATCCTTTCCATTTATTGCGTCCTGAACCGCTTTTCTCGTACTTTCATTTAATTTATGTGTCAAATTGCCGTCATGGACAGGCGAAAACGCATTGGGAGCATAAATAACCTCCCGTACCGTATGTGGAAAATCATCTGAAGCAACCCGATTCAATACAACGGCAGCAATCGCTACCTGTCCTTCATACGGTTCTCCCCGGCCTTCCGCATAAACTAACCGGGCGAGCAGTTCCATATCCCTCTCCGAAACTTTCACTTTTCCATTGCGAACTACTCTGGGGCGACTATCACGACTAACCTGTACAGACTCGCGTTTTACTGCTGTAGCAGATAGGGTTGATTTCTTTTCCTTCTTTGAAACTTGTTCCGATGGCGACGTTGTACTATCGAGAACAGGGAGGATTGGTACCGGTTGTGGTGCCATTGCACTTGTCGGTGTGACAAATAAGAATAACAGCATCAATCCAAAACTGTTCAAAAAGAAGAAAAAGCGCGTTGGCGCTTCTCGTGACAACATGGTGTGAACCACTCCTTTTCGCTTTTTGCGTTTTGATTGCGGAAGCGAATCAGGTCTTTTGCAAGTCTATCGGTCTTACTGGAGTGGTTCAAGAGGGAAATGGTACCAAAGAACTATTTACAAAATAACATTCCTTATGAAAGTGTTTTCATGAACAGATGCTTCCTCGGTAAAAAAGCCACTTTCCCGTTGAGGAAGTGGCTTTCGTGTGCAGCTTCAGGCTGCTCTTATTTTTCTGTAATTGCAATGGATTTAATGGTAATCGTTTGCTCTGGAACACTTGGTTCACCCGTTTGTGGGTTTTTCTTTACTTTTGTTCCGGCAATTTTTTGAACAACATCCATGCCACCCGTGACTTTTCCGAAAATCGTGTAGTTCGGAGAGTTGTCCAATCCTGTCACGTCAGGTCCAGAACCAATGAAGAATTGGCTACCATTTGTGTTTTTACCGGAATTCGCCATGGCAACCACGCCTGGTTCATATTTATGACCATTTTTCAATTCGTCTTCAAACGTGTAACCTGGACCACCCATGCCAGATCCCAATGGATCGCCTGTTTGAATCATGAAGTCTTTGATGACGCGGTGGAACTTAATGCCGTCATAGAACTTGTCCTTTGCGAGGAAGACGAAGTTGTTGACAGCAATGGGGGCATCTTTTTCAAACAGATCGATCGTAATGTCTCCCATGGAAGTAGATATTTTTGCTTGATAATCTTTTGCTTTGTCAATCTGCATAGCCGGAGCCTTCTCGTATTTCTTCTCTCCGGTTGGACCCGGTGGGTTAGCTGGCTCTTTGGATGCTGGTTTCTCTGCTGGCGTAGTCGGTTGATTAGGAGCGGCTTGATTGCTTCCTGTAGAACAACCCGTAACCAAGGCGATTGCCGTCAGACATGTGAACAGAGTTGTCATCATTTTTCTCATCTTATGCACCTTCCTTTGTATCATATCGTTGGGTGGTTCGGTTTCGAATTATAACACAAATCGTCGAGCATTTGCCAATCCGCTAGTTTCCTTTCCAATCTCGCGTGGTATGATTGGGAGAAAAGGGTGATCAATGTGGCAGAGCGATTTGAGACCAAAACGGTACATATCGGACATGACCCTTTGCAGGGAGTAAAGAGCAAAACGACACCGATTTATCAAACCTCTGTTTTTGCCTTCGAAGGCTTGGAAGAAGTAGAACAATACTACGGCGGCGAAGGTGAATACTTGTACACCCGAAATGGAAATCCCAACCAGACTGAGCTAGCTCATGCAATTGCAGCTTTAGAAGGCGCCGAGGCAGGTGTCAGTGCTGCCTCCGGTATGGGAGCGATCATGGCGGGTTTACTTGCCGTTCTTTCCCCTGGCGATCACGTTCTGGCATCCCATGAAATTTATGGGGGTACCTATGCTCTACTGCATAAGGAGCTGTCGCGGTTTGAAATCGAGCTTGGATGCATCCAGCTTGGGCAAACGACAAAGCTTGCTGATCACGTTCGCCCGACGACGCGGCTGTTTTTCGTGGAGAGCATCACCAATCCGCTATTGACGGTTGTAGATTTGCCATACTGGATCAAGGAAGCAAAAAGACTTGGCTTAACCGTCATGGTGGATAATACGTTTGCGACCCCGTATTTGGTACAACCCGTTTCATTCGGAGCAGATCTTGTCGTGCACAGTGGAACCAAATACATAGGTGGACATAGCGATGTGACGTCAGGTGTTTTGGTTGGATCACAGGCGATAATCAAGCGTGCTACCGAGATCGTAGTCAACTACGGTGCGTCCCTCAGTCCTTTTGAGGCTTGGTTGACATCGCGGGGTTTGAAAACACTGGCAGTGAGAATGGAGCGTCAATGCGATAATGCCAGTCAGATTGCTGCGTTTCTTCGTGATCATCCTGCAGTTGCACGGGTGTATTACCCAAGTCCTACGGAGACCTTCTTTTTTTCAAGGCAAAAACAGGGAGCAATGATATCCTTTGCTCTGGGAGATGAGACGAAGATTTACGATTTTTACCGGGCACTTGACTGGATCAAGCTGGCTCCGTCTCTGGCAGGTGTGGAGACGAGTGTATCTCATCCAGTTACGACGTCTCACCGTGCTTTTTCTGAAGAGCAGCGCAAGGAAACGGGAATCACGATGGGACTGGTACGGTTATCGGTCGGAATCGAGGCTGTTCAAGACATTCAGATAGCATTAGATGCCGCATTAGGGAAATAATTCAAAAAACTTTGCCACATTATGAAACTTTCTTCCTAAGAAATACGTATTACTTAGTTAGAGTAGTCTCAGAATGCAGTGGAGAAAGTCCATTCTGAGAACATGCTTCAGTCTGGAAGAAACCGAGGAAAACGCAAATGGGAATGGCTATGAAGCAACCATCGGGGCCATCATCCGGAGATTATTATGAATCTCGTCCATTTACGGAACTATATGACGAATATTTTGATCGCGTCAACCGGTATTTACGATGCCGGGTTCAAAGTACGTGGGATGCCGATGATTTGACCACCGTGGTCTTTTTAAAAGCGCTAGAAAAATTCGAGCAATATAGCAGAACAAGTCCATTTGCATCGTGGATTTTTCGTATTGCTCACAATACATATGTGGATTTTATGCGGAAAAACAGGGAGTTTCCGGTTGACCAGGAGGATTTTCTAGGAGCAGAGCCGGACGACACATGGCAGCCGGAACGACAGGCGCTGACGAATGAAGAGATTCGTCTGCTTCGTGATCGTCTGGATTTGTTGTCTCAGGATCAACGAGACGTGTTGATGCTCCGGTACTTTGCTGACCTCAAAATCAGTCAGGTAGCTGAGGTGCTCGGCAAAACAGAATCGAGTATCAAAATGATTTCTTATCGCGGATTACAAAAACTTCAGAAGATGTATGAGAGGGGGGACTCCGAATGAGAGAAGAGGAGAAGCACCCCCAGGATCATCAATCGGATGATCAGACCGTAACCCAGCTCCTAGCCCATTTGAAGCAGATGCGAGGTTCGGTTCCAGTCAATTATCAGCTGAAATCAGACCTGAAAAAACAATTGCTCCAGAAAATGAGAGATCTCGAAGCCAAACAGACTAAGGCCCCAAATGCCGCTCCTAAAAAGCTTGGGAAGTTGGTTTGGAGTGGAATCGCTGTTGCTGCTCTCATCCTTGCCATAGGCGGATTTGTGTGGTGGAACAATTCCTCTCTTGCCGTTCGAGAGCATGAAGTACTTACGCTGCCAGCACAAGCGGCCGTGGAGCTTGTTGATATTGATAGCAAAGCCACTCAGCTCGCTTATATCCATAACAATACAGAGCTGAAAACCATTCCAATCGACGCGGAACTAAAGCCAGTCACGATCAAATTGCCGCCAACCGAAGGCAAATATACGGGGGTTGCGTGGTCTAATTCCGGGAAGAAAATCGCTGTCGTCGAGCAAGATAAAAAATTATCGCGAATATGGATTGTGGAGATGCCGACAAGCTACAGCATAGGAAGCAGCCGATTGCTGAAGGAAGAAGAAGGGGTCGTGTATTCTTCACCAAGCTGGTCTGAACACGATGATTCGCTTGCCTTTACTCGCTCGAAAAATGGCGTCGACGAAATTTGGGTGAGCAGCACAGTTTCGTTCCAAGAGTGGAAGCTTGTAGAAGGCTCTCAGCCTGAATGGTCACCAGATGGAAGCTTGCTTGCCTTCAATAAAGCCGGTGAAGTACAGCTGATGGAAATGCGAACAGGGAAAGTTACCTTGCTTGCAGTGGGACAGTGGGCATCGTGGAGCTCCGATACGAGATTGACCTATACACACCCCGATGGAACACTGATGGAAGTAAACGTGGGTGTAGAGCCTTTTGTGACACGCGAGCTACCATTGCGAAACCAGTCATCGGAAGAGCTGATCAAAGGAAACTGGGCAAACAAAGGTAAGCACTTACTGCTTATCTCACGCCATGATCAACTGCAACAACTGGTTATCTCTTTGGCGTCACGAAAATGAGCGGAGGAACAAGCATGAGATGGAAATGGGTGTTAATCTTTGTCATCACATGGCTTAGCTTTTCGATACGCCCAGCTATGGCAGAGAGCAACGTAGACATACAATTCGAAATACCCTTAAGTGGTATCGTCAAATATGAATCATGGATGAGACTAAACGTAAAGGTAACCAGCCAGGAAAAGGATTTCACAGGATCTGTAGAGTTATCGCAGCGACAAGTCAAAAAAAATAATGAATTGAAACTTCGGCGTCCGATAAAGCTAGAGCAAGGAAAGAGTACAACCGTATACTTTGATATGCCTACCCAAATATTGCTCGATGATTGGTACGTTCAGGTTACGCAAAACGGTCAAGTTGTCAAAAGTGAAAAGCTGCGTATCTCATATCCAACAGACGGACGCACAATTGGGGTGATTAGCGAGGAGGGCAATGCGTTTCATTTCCTTGCCGTCAATCAGTCTCAATCCAAAATGAATCGTCCCTTGTCCGTACAAAATCTAACGGAACAAATGTTACCTGACCAATCATGGATTTACGAAAACATAGACATGTTAGCGCTGGCAGGCAATAGTGGCTCTACAATAAATGATCAGCAGATGGCTGCGATCAAGGAGTGGATCCAGCTGGGAGGAATCGTAGTTGTTTCCGCAGGTCCCAATCAAGATGGGATGATCCAGCGGTTTGCTGATATTCTCCCTGTGGAAGCCGGAAAAGCTGGTAATATCGATCTGCAGCAAGCACTTAGTGAGTATGACATTGCAAAAGTTGCGCCAAAAGGCAGTATTGGTGTATACAACCGTGACTTGCCCTTATTTGTGTCAAAACCATACGGCAGAGGGTTGCTACTATTTGTCAACTATGATGTGACAGCAGAGCCGTTGGCATCGTGGCAATTCAATCCACAGCTGTGGCAGAATGCAATGACCCAGCATGGCGCCAAGAAGATTTTTGAAGAGAAGCTTTTTATGGATCAAATGACCCGGCCTTTTCTAGACTTGAGCAAGAAGATTCCTGAAGTGCAAACTCCTCCGCCAACCTGGATGGTAGCGTTATGGGGCGGATACGTAATTGTACTCGCACCATTGACATACTTCATTCTAAGAAGAATGAGAAAACCTGAATGGGCGTGGGGAGTCATCCCGTTGGGAGGAATTTTCTTGACCGTCGCTATATTCGCGATTGGAAAGCCTGCTGTTGTGAAAACGAGTTCTAGCTACGCCGTAACCAAGATCGATATATTAGATGAGTCTTTGGCTCATGTTCGCTCAGCCGCAACGTTTTTAGGGGTGGATCAGAACGACTATGATGTTCAGCTTGAACCTTCGATCGTTGCTCTGCCCTTGACAGTAGGACGAAATGATTATCGACCAGAGGGACTAATGAATGGCGAGGAGCTTCTCTCTTTCCGTAATCTACCCTATTTGACACCCAAACAGGCAATCGGTATCGGGGTAAAGCACGACATGGGGGCTTTTGATGCTTCCTTGCGAATCAATGAGAATCGTGTGCAAGGGCACGTGAAAAACAATACGGAGTTTGCCTACGATCAAACTTATATTGAAATTGGTTTTCAGCGAATTCCTCTTGGGCCTTTGAAAAAGGGAGAAGAAAAGCAGATTGACAGTGTGCTTGAGCCCCTGTTTATGCCAAGAAAACCACAAGCATCAAACGAATTGCAAACGTTGGAAGAGCGAATCAAAGAAATGAGGGAAAGAGTCGTTGAGTACGAAGAGGGAAATCAGGTAAGTATCATCGGTACAACGACAGAGCCTCTTCCTCTGATGACAATGCAGGTGCCTCACCAAGCACATTACTGGAATGTCATTCAGCAGCCAATTCAATTCCAGCCGAATGAACAAGGCATCGTGACTTTTCCATATGGCTTGCTTGATGCAGAGATGTATGAAACGACAGGGGACTTCGATAGTACTGGATACATTTGGCAGATTGGAAAGGGCAGCATTACGTTTGAGCTACGTGCAGACAAAGCCGCGATCAATATGAAGCGAATTACGGTACCACTGAATCACAGTTCATTTAAGCCTTTCCGGATAGAATACTTCCACCAAAAGAGTGGTAGGTGGATACCTGTTGAGCGTGGGACTAGACTTGTCCTCGACAAAGAACTCCAACAAGTGTTGACGCCAAATCAATCGTTATTGCTTCGTTTTTCCCATAATGGAACGTCACGATTAGCTCTACCAGAGCCAATTTTCCAGGTAGAGGGGGTGCGGAAATGGTAATCGAAACCGTTCATTTAGGAAAGAGATACGGCAATTTGCAAGCGTTGACGGATTTGAACCTTTCCATCGAACCAGGAAAGGTGTTTGGCTTTATTGGTCCAAATGGCGCTGGGAAATCTACCACGATGCTCATTTTGTCTACCCTTCTGGAACAGAGTGAAGGGGAAGCATTTGTCTGTGGCTACAATGTAAGAAAAGACCCTGCCAGTGTGCGCCAGTCAGTGGGATACATGCCCGATTTTTTTGGTGTATATGACAATTTGACAGCGGTGGAGTATTTGGAGTTTTATGCCGGAGCGTACAAAATTCCTGCCTCCAAAAGACGGGCACTCGTAAGTGATCTTTTAGAACTAGTGAATTTGTCTCACAAAGCAGACGCTTTCGTCGACTCATTATCTCGAGGCATGCAACAGCGTCTAGGGTTAGCGCGTTGTCTCGTACATGATCCGGCCGTGCTGATTTTGGATGAACCGGCGTCAGGACTGGATCCGCGTGCTCGTATCGAATTGCGCGAAATTATGAAGCAACTACGCGAAATGGGTAAGACGATTATTATCAGCTCCCATGTTTTGCCGGAGCTAGCCGAGCTGTGTGATGATATTGGTGTCATTGAAAAAGGCAGATTAATTGCGTATGGCTCCGTGCACGAGGTCAGTAATCGGGACACAGGCCAAAGCCGTATGCAACTAAGAGCCCTGCGGAATTTGGACAAAGCGGGACTTCTGTTAGCGAGCTCTCCGTATGTGCATCAATTGACGGATTATATGGGAGGCTTTCGCTTCTACTTTCAAGGGACGGAGCAACAAAAAGCTGAATTGCTTCAAGAACTGCTGGATGAGCAGGTCGCAGTCGTCTACTATGGTGATTCCAAGAAAGATTTAGAAGACGTCTTCTTAGCGATTACGGAAGGAGTCGGTATGGAGTGAGCGACTTCTTGTTCAATCCTCTTTTGGTAAAAGAAATGCGGGAAAGATTCCGCTCGAGAAAGACCATGCTCATTTTAGCGATTTACTTATTTGTCATGGGGGGAATACCGATGGGCTTTTTGCTCATGGATCCCTTAAAGGCCGAATCGTTAGGGGATAACCGGGATCTGTTTCTGATATCTGCGGGGATACACTACGCGATGGTTTGCTTTGTGGCACCTGCCCTGACTGCTGGAGCGATCAGTGGGGAGAGAGAACGCCAGACCTTGCATATTTTGCTGACGACCCAATTGTCGACGCGCACGATTATTTTAAGCAAGCTCATTACGTCTTTGGCGTTCTCTACGCTACTGTTGGTTGCCTCGATGCCTTTGTACAGTATCGTGATGCTGTACGGAAGCGTCTCCCCGGAACAAATGGCCCAGCTTGTCCTTTTTCTCGCGGTGAATATGTTTTTTCTCGGGTCGCTGGGGTTGTTCTGTTCTACTTGGATTAAACGAACGTCGATCTCGACGGTCACCACATACGGTATTGCCTTCTTTTTTGTGGTAGGTACTGGCTTGCTGTTCTTTTTTATCGGTGAGTCCTTGCAACAGGCGCATCCGGAACGGTACGTCAATTCGAATGTTTGGAGCATGTATGAGCTTCAGATGTTGGCAGGGATGAACCCTATCATCGTGTTGTTCGATATTTTAGGCGAGTCGTTCGATCATTCCGATGACATCACTTTTGCACCGTGGTTGTTTTTCTCATGTGTGTACGTGATTCTTTCTTTTGTGCTCGTCATCTGGAGCGCTTATTTGTTAAAACCAATTCGCCGAAAATGGTGGAGTTGGAAGAAACGACCTGTTCGTGTACAATGAAAAAGGTGCGTGGGAAAAGGGAGGTTTTTTTGTGAGCGATCAACAAGTGCAGATCATTGATTTTGAAGAACTGCTTCGTGCGATTGAGAGCCGTCTTGCATCTGCTGGCATGTATGTCAAACGCGAAGCGATCGTGACGATTCTTCAGGCAGAAGAAGCATTTTTGCTTGAAAAAGGTGTTCTTGAAGAGTATAGTGAGTAATCAGCTAACAACCTGCCTCAAGTGGTAGGTTGTTTTTCAGTGACAGGAAAGGCGCAGAGTTATTCGCCTGTTTGCTTCTCCCGGAAAAAAACGGTATGATGGAACAGAGTACGAATATCAGCATAAGGACGTGAACACATTGACAGAAGAGAACAAAGACCTCGAGTTGGGCGATATCATTACATTGGACGATGAAAATGGTGAACCGTTGGGGGATTTCGAAGTATTGGCTATGTTCGACCTGAACGGTAAAGAATATATTGCCTTGGCTGAAGCTGTGGAAGATGAAGAAAGCGAAGAAGATGAAGAAGATGAAGAAGTGGATATCTTCGTATTCCAAGTGGACGGCGGCGAAATGGTACCATTGGAAGAGGACGAGGAGAGCACTGTTTACGCGAAGCTGAACGAAGTGCTGGAAGGCATCGAACTGATTAAAGAAGACAAGTAATCCCGATAGGAATGAAACAAGCCACTGCTGGCGTTAGAACCCAAGCAGTGGCTTTTTCTTGCGGTCGATCAGTCATTCATTTTAATAATGTTATCCTTAAGGTCTCGTACAACGAGAAGGCATGTATAGTCGGTATCTTGCAGTTCCCGAACCAATGCCGAGCATTCGTCTTTTGTAAGACCTAGCTTTTCGAGACGGGTACGGAGTTCTTTACCGCCATTGTCAAAGAAATGCGCCATGCTGTCAATGTGACCGACGGCACTTTCAAAATGGGTGCTGTATTTATAAAAATTGTTTCGTTGATTGGAGTGATTTTTATCAGGATTCCATTTCAAAACCCAGATATCATCACTATTGTATCCGGCAGAATTTAGTGCATGAACGTCAGAAGCTAGCTCAGCATCATACTTATGGAATTTGACAAACGGCTTGGTAGCACTGATCAAAAGTATTCCCCCCTTTTTCGCCTCAGGAATCGATGCCTTACTAGGATGTCCAAAGCTTATGAGCGAATGAATGGAAATACCTGAGGCACGGCGGTGAACGCTAAGAAAGAAACCCATTGACATATTTTCCTTGATCGTAGCAGGATTTACGCAGTGGGGGAAGAAATAGAGAAAGGGAAACAAATGTTTTGGTTTTTCATTTTGACCAATCTTCACCATTAGTGCTACACTAATTAATGGAATATGCTTGTCATGTACAGAACGAATGAGAAACGAGGAATACTGAGAAGAATCGGCCATCTCGCTAGGGGCGAGGTGGCTTTTTTGCCCCATTTTGCTACTAGCGTTGAATACTATGGGAACCATACGGTACAATAGCGATTAAGTGTTCGCTTTTATTAGGAAAACGTTCCTCTCAAGGGGATTGAATCATCTCGGCGTTTCTCAAAAAAAGTGAATACGACGCTAGCCATCAGTAAAAAAGGCATGATCGTTTTTTCTACGTGTCCGAAGAGTAGAGGGGAGAGCGCGATTGAAGGAAACAGAAACACAGCAAACATTAACGTATACGGAAGAAGATATTCAGGTCTTAGAAGGCTTGATTGCTGTTCGAAAGCGGCCTGGAATGTACATAGGCTCCACGGGCTCGCGTGGCCTGCATCATCTGCTGTGGGAAATTGTAGATAACGCCAAAGACGAGGCGCTTGCAGGCGTTAATGATAGCATCATCGTCACTTTGTACAAGGATGGCAGTGTCAGCGTAGAGGACCATGGACGCGGAATTCCAACGGGTATGCACAAGACTGGCCGACCTGTACCAGAAGTTATTTTTACGACGCTCCATGCCGGTGGGAAATTCGGCGGTGGCGGATATAAAAAAAGTGGTGGCTTGCACGGGGTAGGCTCCAGTGTCGTTGTGGCTTTGTCCAAATGGCTTGAGGTCGAAATCCATCGCGAAGGCAAAATTCATAAGCAGCGCTTTGAATATGTTGTGGATGCAAATGGAACGGAGCATGTCGGTAAACCGGTTACCGGTCTTGAAATCACGGGGAACACCAAACGCACAGGAACAACGGTACGTTTTTTGCCGGATGATGCGGTGTTTGGCAATGCTCGCTTTGACTATGAGACGATTCGTGATCGTTTTCGTGAGACGGCATTCCTTCTGAAAAAGCTGCGCATGGTTTTGATTGACGAACGTGGACCTGAAAAGAAACGGGAAGAGTTTTACTTCGAAGATGGCTTGAAATCATACGTTTCTTACTTGAACGAAGGAAAAAATTCACTCCATCCGATCGTTTACTTCGAAGGAGAAAAGGACAATATCTATGTCGAACTGGCTTTTCAGTACAATGACGGCTATGCAGAGACATTGGTGTCCTATGTCAACTCGATTGTAACAACGGATGGCGGAACACATGTCACGGGCTTCCGCAACGGTACGACCCGGATTTTTAACGAATTTGCCCGGAAAAAAGGGTACTTGAAAGAAAAGGACCCGAACTTGACTGGAAACGATTTGCGGGAAGGTTTCCTCGGAGTATTGTCATTGCAAATGGCTGACGTCCAGTTTGAGTCCCAAACAAAAGACAAGCTGGGGAACGAAGAAGCACGGGCAATCGTTGAACAGATTGTTTCCGAAAAGCTAGGCTTCTTCCTCGAGGAAAATCCGGAAATAGGCAAGCTGCTGATTGACAAGGCAGTGCGTTCTGCTGAAATTCGCGAAGAGCTACGCAAACAACGCGAAGCCCTGCGCGGCGACAAGAAAGGCAAAACCGCGAAAAAGCGCAAATCGATTTCGGAAAAGTTCACTCCGCCGCAATACAGAGACTCCAAACGCAATGAGCTCTTCCTCGTCGAGGGGGATTCCGCAGGTGGCTCTGCAAAGCAGGCGCGTAATTCAGAGTTCCAAGCTTTGTTCAGCCTGCGTGGGAAGCCGTTGAACACGGAAAAAGCAAAGCTATCCGAGGTATTGGCGAATGAAGAGTTCCGTACGATCCTCGAGGTGCTTGAAACCGATATTGGCGAAGAGTTTTCCATCGAAAACTGTGCATTTGATAAAGTCATCATCATGTCTGACGCGGACGTTGACGGCTCGCACATTCAAACGCTGCTCTTGACCTTCTTCTTCCGCTACATGCGCCCGATGATTGCAGCTGGTCACTTGTATATTGCGCAACCGCCTTTGTATCAGGTGAAAAAGCAAAGCAAGGGCAAGCAGACTGAGGCGATCTACTGTTGGAGTGATTATGAGCTGGAACAGGCGTTGAAAAAGGTTGGACGCGGTGCTGAAGTGCAGCGCTACAAAGGATTGGGTGAGATGAACGCCGATCAGCTCTGGGAAACAACCATGGACCCTGAGACGCGCAAGCTCATTAAGGTTGAACTGGAAGACCTCGCTCACTGTGAGAAGCTGGTAACCGTTTTGATGGGTGATAAAGTCCCACCACGGCGTGAGTGGATTGAGAACCACGTCACCTTTGAAGTGGGGGAGGATGAATAAGCATGCTGTCCAATCAAATTATTAATCAGAGCTTCGCGGAGATTATGGGAAAGCGCTTTGGGGACTATGCCAATCTGGTTATTCTCTCACGCGCGATCCCAGATGCTCGCGATGGACTAAAACCGGTACAGCGCCGTATTTTGTATGCCATGTACCAAGAAGGCAACACGAACGATAAACCATACCGGAAATCAGCGAAAACAGTCGGGTACGTGATGGGTACCTATCACCCGCACGGTGACTCGGCGATTTACGAAACGATGGTGCGGATGGCGCAATGGTGGAAAATGCGCCAGGTGCTCATTCAAGGCCACGGAAACTTTGGTAGCTTGGATGCAGACCCGCCAGCCGCTATGCGTTATACCGAATCCAGACTGTCAGCATTGGCCAATGAGCTACTGCGTGATATTGAAAAGGATACGGTTACATTCATCCCGAACTACGACAACTCCGCTCAACAACCAGCAGTATTGCCTTCACGGTTTCCCAATCTTCTCGTGAATGGCGCTGCCGGGATCGCGGTTGGTTTTGCAACGGACATCCCTACTCACAATTTGGGTGAAGTCATCGATGCGGCTGTGGCCCAGATGAAGAACCCGAATATCTCGCTGGATGAGCTGATGCAGCATGTCAAAGGTCCAGATTTTCCGACAGGCGGCATTGTTCAAGGGCTGTCCGGAATTCGCAAGGCGTTTGAGACAGGCCGTGGACAATTCATCATTCGCGGGAAGACCCATGTAGAGGAGCCAAAAGGCGGCAAGATCAAAAAAATCGTCGTTTCCGAAATCCCTTACGAAGTGGTCAAGTCAAAGCTCGTTGGCCAAATCGATGAGCTTGTAATGGAGCGCAAAATCGAGGGGGCACTGGCGGTTCGCGATGAAACGGGTCGCAAAGAGGCCGAGCAGAAAAAAGTCCGCATCGTAGTGGATATTCGTAAGGAAGCGGATGAGCAGGCGATTCTCAACTACCTGTACAAAAATACCGATCTGCAAATCTATTACAATTACAACATGAACGTGATTCATGAGGGGACCATCCGTCAGATGGGACTCAAGGCTTTGTTGGGGGCGTACATCGACCACCAAAAAGAAGTCGTCACGAATCGCTGCCAATATGATCTGGATCGAAAGCAAAGCCGCGAGCATATCGTGGAAGGCTTGATTCGCGCCAAGTCCATTTTGCGTCAGATTGTCGATACGATTATGGATTCGGAAGACCGTGCAGATGCCAAGAAAAACATCATGGAGAAATACGGCTTCACCGACAACCAAGCAGATGCGATTTTGAGCATTCAGCTCGCTTCTTTGACACGTTTGGATATCGTCAAGCTGGAAAAAGAATTGGCTACATTAGCAAAAGAAATCGAGGAACTGAAATCGATTTTGGCAAGCGAGAAAAAGCTAATTCAAGTCATTACAGGCGAGCTGAACGAGATCAAGAAAAAATACGCAGAAGAGCGTCTAACAGAAATCCAGGGCGAGATCGAGGAAATCAAAATCGATATTGCCATGCAAATCAATGCAGAGGATTGTATCGTAACCCTGACGAACGAAGGATATATCAAGCGGACAAGCCCGCGCTCCTTCAAATCAGTGGGGGGAACGCTGGAGACATGTGGGGTAAAAGAAGGCGACCGTGTCCGTTATTTCATGGAGACGAATACGTCTCACACTGCTCTCTTCTTTACCCAGGATGGTAAATACTTCGCCACACTGGTTAACGCCTTCCCGGACGATAAGTGGAAGGATATCGGTTCGGCTCTCGTCAATATCATCCCGTTGGAGAAGAATCAGCGGATCGTTGGCTTTACGATCGTAGAAAACTTCAAACAACCGCTGTATGTATACCATGTAAGTAAAAATGGTTTGATGAAAAAGACGGCGTTGTCCGAATACGAAACCAATCGTTCGAGTGCGTTGGTAGCTGCAAAGCTAAAAGGCGGCGATGACGAGTTTATGAATGTATTCGTGGCGGACGAAGTTGGAGCGATACTCGGTGCGACAAAAGATGGAATGGGCATCCGATTCCAGCGAAGTGAAGTCAGCGCAACGGGTAGAGCGTCGAGCGGGGTAAAAGCAATCGCACTTGCTCCTGGCGACGATGTCATCACGATGCTTCCGATTGAGGAAGTCGATTCTCGTGCCTTTAGCTTGTTGACGGCTGAAGGGGTTGTAAAACGCACAGCCATTGGTGCAATCCCACTTCAGGCTCGCGCAGGCAAAGGGGTACAGTTGATTCGTAAACGAAAAAATAACCCGCATGAGCTTGTTGCGATGTTCCTCGAGGAAACGGTTTATGCCTGGACGTCGCAGAACGAATGGACCCTTGTTGAGACAGAGCAAGTGATCGTCAACGAGCAAGGTGGCATTGGCCGACAACTGATCGAGGGTGGGGTAAAAGCAGTTGCTTTTGAAACCATTTTGCCGACGGATGAACCGAAGGACGAAGCGACGGCAAAAGGCCCAGGAGACGGATCTGGCACAGCAGGACAACAGAAAACGTCGAATGTCCAGGCTAATTTGTTCGATGGAGATCATCGTAAATAAAAGGAATGATGAATAGATGGCGTTTGAAGCCTTTGTTTCACCGCTAAGCTGGCAGCAGGTTTCTCTGCTCCTCGATACTGTGCAATATTTCGAAGACGCGCCAAAGCTGCTCTCTCTTCCACAAGAGCAAGGAGCAGCTGTGCCTGTGCCGATTACGTCAGACACATTGAAGGCGATGCTTGGTTGTTTGGACGAAGAGGAAGCATTTAGCCGCAAAGCTTTTTCATTGAGATGGGAAACAGCTGGGGACGAAGCGAGTGGCTTTCTCGTTGTCGAGCTCCCGAATGGAGACACCGTGAGACAGCCAGCCGTTCTATCCGCCTTTTCTCCGGTTTAACAAATAAACGAATAAACGCTTTGGTGACGCGCTCGCATCCATAACAGGATGTGAGTGATTCGCCAAAGCGTTTTTGCATACAAAAAGATTGCCAGTGAATTGGAATATGTGGTACAGTTTGAACACGAGTTATTGCGCAATAAAGTTAGTAACTTACTAAACGGAAACCATATCACTGGAGGATGGAATCATGGAAAAAGTCATCGATCAAAAGGCTTTTAAGGACGTCATTCGGGAGCGTCGTTCCGTACGTCATTACGATCCAACAGCAAAAATCTCGCGGGATGAACTAAAAGAAATGCTGAAGGAAGCAACCTTGGCACCTTCCAGCTCTAACCTCCAGCCATGGCGGTTTTTGATTATCGATGAACAGCCATTGAAAGAGAAGCTGCTCCCCATCGCATTTAACCAAAAGCAGGTGGTAGAGGCTGCGGCAATCATTGCAGTTCTAGCCGATTATGAGGGCTACAAGCAAGCCGGGAGCATTTACAAAAAAGCGGTAGAAGCAGGCTACATGACAGAGGAAGTAAAGGCTACACTCATCGACAACATCAACAAGCGTTATGAAAATCGGGATCGAGCAATCATCAAGGAAATTGCTTTGGTAGACGGAGGTCTCGTCTCGATGCAATTGATGCTCGTTGCCAAGGCAAGAGGGTATGACACGGTGCCAATGGGAGGCTATAACAGCGAGAAATTCAAGGAAGCTTTCCAAATCCCGGATCAATATGAAACGGTCATGCTGATTGCAGTTGGTAAAGCGGCAGAGCCTGGTCATCCGACTACTCGTCTGGACGTAGAAGAGATTACATTCTGGAATGAGTTGCCGAATAAATAAGCATGAAGAAATGGAATAGCCTTGGCCTAATCTGATTTTTGGGCCTTGGCTTTTTTCACGTTTGCAAGCTTTCGAGGGGCAGACATGCTGGCAATCAGGTCAAATGGGGCGTACAATAGAAAGACATGACAGCGAAAGAAGGGTGCAGGATGAAAAGATTGTTGGCAATCAGCGATATTCATGGGGAATTGGAGAAACTGGAATCGTTGATAGAGCAAGTTCAGTACGATCCACAAAACGATCAATTGATCCTGCTAGGTGATTATATAGACCGTGGACCAGAGTCGAAGGGGGTCGTCGAAAAGGTAAAACAACTCCATGCACAAGGGGCAATTGTGTTAATGGGCAACCATGATCATATGATGGTTAAATCATTCGAGCAAGACCCAGTCTTTATCGAACGATGGTTCCGAAACGGCGCACAAAAGACCTTGGCGAGCTATGGTCATACCGCAGCCGATACGGAATCTGGTGCACCAGAAACCTTGGAAATTACTGCTTCAGTCAATGAGCATCTGGAATTTTTGGCTGGCTTAGACAGCTATTATGAAACCGATGATTATATTTTTGTTCACGGGGGTGTCCATCCCGAGACTCCAGTTGCAGAGACTGACCCGTATCTCCTGATGTGGATACGTGATGAGTTCCATAAAGGCTACCAGGGTGAGAAGACCGTAGTTTTTGGTCACACGCCAACCAATTATTTGCACGGTAAACATGATGTGTTTTACGGAGAAAATAAAATCATCGGCATTGACGGAGGTGCCGTATATGGCGGCCGTCTGCATTGCTTGGAGCTTCCCAGCCGAAAGGTTTACTCGGTAGAGTAATCGAACAAAAACAAAAGGCTTTCACTTCTCTTTAGAAAGAGCGGGTGAAAGCCTTTTTGATATACGTCAAGATAAGTTAAGAGTAATATTGTAATGAAATTAATTTAAATAAATTGCAAAAATTAATAATTAAAGGCTTGTCTTCTAATATTTGGGATAGTAAAATATTCCCAACTCACTCATATTCTTATTGTTTACTATCATATTAGCCCACGTGAATATTTGCAAATTAATGACTAATTTCCCCTGCTATACTCACTAAAACGTGACCGTTAAACTAATCGTCGCCCTTATTCCACTACTAGAGAAGACAAAAGTACCAGCCATTTTTAAAAAATCATTGATCGATACATTCATTCCTGGAAAAGGTAAGAATCACCCATCTCATTATGGCGATGGTTTCTTACAGTTTAACACTTCAAGTAAAATCAATTAAAGGGAATATAAGTAAAACTCGTGTATCTGGTCGTTGCATTTCATAGTGCTGAAAGAAAAAGAAGCGGCTGAGCTTTTTCTTCCGGGTAAGTGGCGCTATCGTTTTCGGAAAAAGGTTCCTAATATTCAGAACGAAAAACTACTTTTTTATTTCCCGTACGAGCATACGAGCTGCCCGGAAAAGAAAGCGGGAAACAGGCGATTCGTACAACGAGTCACAGAATGGGGAAATTCACATCTCTTGTATCACGTGGGGAGATCAAAGTAGAGCTCGATGTATTGGGTTTTACAAATGCTAGAGGGAGCATTTTGAGTGGTGATGCTCATCAGGCAAGCTAGAAACTATCAAACATGGGACAAGGGAGGAACAACGCTTTGCATTTTGTTCAGACATTAGTAGAGGCGCTGGAATTGTGGAAGAACGAGGACCATAAAGGCGTTACCTTCATTTTGGGAGACCAGAATGAGGTGTTTGTTTCCTATAAAGAATTGTATGAAGAAGCCCTCGGCTATTTATTTATCCTCCAAAAAAGTGGAATCAAACCTGGTGATGAGGTCGTTTTTCAAATTGAAGATAGTAATCTTCGAACTTTTGTCTGCCTTTTTTGGGGATGCTTACTCGGTGGAATGATTGCTGTTCCTATTTCTGTAGGGGATAACGAAGAGCATCGTCTTAAGCTGTTAAAGGTTTGGCGGACATTAATCAATCCGTATCTCATTACAACGGGTAGTGTCTGGAAACGACTGGAGGATTTCTTTAGGAAACACAACTACCTGACGGAAATGGAATCGTTGAAGTCGAAGTCCTTCCTGCTTGATGAGACCGTGAAAACAGAAGAGAAGGGCACAATCTATTATCCTACTGCTGATCATGTGGCCTTTATTCAATTTTCATCTGGATCTACGGGGGATCCAAAAGGGGTTACCCTGACGCATGAAAACCTTGTCCATAATGTGCTTGCGATTAATAACAGACTTGAAACGACTGAGTCTGACTCATTTCTAAGTTGGATGCCCTTAACTCATGACATGGGGATGATCGCGTTCCATTTAGCCCCGTTGTACGCAGGAGTTCAGCATTATTTTATTCATACCTCACTGTTTATCAGGCGACCTACGCTATGGCTGAAGAAAGCAAGCGAGCACAAGGCAACAATTACTTCTTCTCCGAACTTTGGGTATAAATATGTGTTGTCCAGGTTTAAACCAGAAGTGGCAGAAGAGTGGGATTTGTCTACGCTTCGCTCGATTCTAAATGGTGCAGAACCCATTGCTTCAGAATTGATCCATCATTTTTTGGATCAGATGAGCCCCTATGGGTTGAAGAAAACAAGCATGGTCCCATGCTATGGATTGGCTGAGGCCTCTGTGGGAGTATCCATACCTGATCAAAACTTACATTTTACAACGCTTTCTCTGGATCGTAGGTTTATCCAGATAGGAAAGCCAATCAAGATGACGGATCAAACAAATCCAGAAGCGCTCACCCTAGTAGAAGTCGGCTACCCCATTGATTTTTGCGAGGTAAGAATATGTGATGACGAGGATCATGAGCTGCCAAGCGATACGGTTGGTCATATCCACATTAGAGGAAAGAATGTAACCGCTGGATACTACAACAACCCTACTGCCACTGCAAATGTAATGACGGCTGATGGATGGCTCAGAACAGGGGATCTGGGTTTTATGCGAAACGAACGTCTTGTCATTACGGGGCGTGAAAAAGACATCATCTTCGTGAATGGTCAAAACGTTTATCCGCATGATATTGAGCGGATTGCTGAGGAAGTCGAAGGAGTCGAGCTTGGGAAGGTCGTTGCCTGCGGGGTATTTAACGAGGAGACCAAAGAGGAAGACATTCTAGTGTTTATCCTTCACCGGAAAAGTGTTGAAGACTTCATGGAGCTTTCCAAGAAAGTGAAAACGCATTTGAACGAGCGAACAGGGTGGAGAATAAGCGAGGTCTTGCCGATTCAGCGCATCCCCAAAACAACGAGTGGAAAAGTTGAACGATATAGAGTGGCTAGGGAGTATCAGTCCGGAGCATTTCGCGAGGTTTCCGAGGAAATGCAAAGCCGAACCACCGAACAGGTAAAAGAGGAAAGAACCGATAAATCACCTCTCTTGCGCGAAGAATTGGAAAAACAACTGCTAGCCATTTGCCGCGAGGTGCTTCAATCCGATAAATTGGGACCAAACGATAGTTATTTTGACGTAGGCGCTTCCTCTATGCAGTTGACCCAGTTAGCAGGGCGGATTGAAGAGGAGATGGGGATTACGTTGGCGGTAACAGATTTGTTTGCTTATCCGACAATCTCCAGGCTTTCTCGCAGTCTCTTCCCCGACGATCAAGCGACTGATCACATAAAAGAGACAGAAACGAGCCAACAGAAACAAAAGGATATCGCGATTATCGGGATTTCTTGTAAGTTCCCGCAGGCTCAGGATGTGGATCAATTTTGGCAAAACATCCGGGAAGGAAAAGATTGTATCCATGAGCTTCATGGTCAGAGACGAAAGGACACGGAACAATATGTATCGCTGATAAGAGGCGAGCTGGGCAATCCTACCCTTGTGGAGGGCGGTTATTTAGAGGAGATTGACAAGTTTGACCATTCGTTCTTCTCGATCACCCCAAAAGAAGCGAAGCTAATGGACCCCAACCAAAGGCTGTTCCTTCAAAATGCTTGGAATACACTAGAGGATGCAGGCTATGGAGGCCACAAGCTTTCAGGGGAAAAAGTAGGGGTGTATGTCGGCTTCTCCAAGCTGGGATACGATTACGAACGGCTTTTGTCAGTGGTAAGTCCCAAGGATTTGCCCTCTTATGCAGTAGGCAACCTTCCTTCGATCATTGCGAGCCGCATTTCACACTTGCTTGATTTGCGCGGCCCTGCTGTCACCGTGGATACAGCCTGCTCTTCTTCCTTAGTTGCGGTTCATATGGCGTGCAAGGCTATCCAAAACGGTGATTGTGAGATGGCTTTGGCAGGGGGAGTCAAAACAATCCTGCTAGCGCTGAAGGCTGGAATTGGAATGGAATCCTCTGACAACCGTTCAAGGGCGTTTGACGATCAATCGGATGGAACGGGCTGGGGTGAGGGAGTAGCTTCTGTTCTGTTAAAACCTTTGGAAAAAGCCATCGAGGATGGGGATCACATCTATGCTGTGATTAAGGGAAGCGCTGTTAATCAAGACGGTGTTACAGTCGGGATTACCGCTCCGAACTCACAGGCCCAGGCAGAATTAATCGTAGACGCTTGGAAGGATGCGCAAGTAGACCCAGAAACGATTAGCTATATAGAAGCGCATGGAACAGGTACAAAGCTGGGGGACCCTGTTGAGCTGGACGGAATTCAACGAGCATTCCGACAATATACACAGAAGAAACAGTTTTGTGGAATCGGCACTGTCAAAGCGAATATTGGACATCTATATGAAGCAGCGGGAATCGCTGGCTTGATTAAGGCTGCTTTGCAATTGAAACACAAAGAGCTGCCAGCCCTCGTTCATTTCCAGAAGCCCAATCGGAATTTCTCATTTGAAAAGTCGCCAGTCTATGTGCAAAACAGACTGGAAAAATGGGAAACAGATGGACATCCACGGAGATGCGGGGTTAGCTCGTTTGGGTTTAGCGGGACGAATAGCCACGTCATTTTGGAAGAGTATGTGCCGGTAAATGAAGCGGAGCTGACAGTCTCAGACGAGGTGCAAATGTTTACTTTGTCGGCCAAATCCGAGTCAGCCCTTCAACATCTGATTCAAAATTATCGGGAGTTTCTATCTTCTTGCGGACCGCTTTCTCTGTCTGATTTGTGCTATACGGCAAATACTGGGAGAGAAACGCTTCCTTATCGGATTGCGCTCATTTTGCATAGCCGAAGCGATTTCGAACAAAAGCTCGACCGATTGGCGGTCCGGCTTGAAAATGATCGAGATGTATTTGTCTACTCACCTGGGAAAAAGCGCGTTCCAGAAGAAACCGTTCATCTGTTGAGTCAATCCGCGCGGGATGTACAGGAAAAGTACCACACGGCGAGTACCGAGATGAAGTATTCCTATGCAACGACTTTATGCGATTTGTATGTACAGGGCGCCACGGTTGACTGGGATGCGTTCTACAGGGATGGCAAAAAGAGAAGAAAAATGCCATTGCCGGTGTATCCTTTCGATCAGCATCGCTCTTGGATTACAGATGATATGAGCAGTATCATTCCGGAACAGCCGAATACTATTAGCGGAAATAGAGGTGCTACTGTGTCAGAGATAGGAACTGCGCCAATCGCAAAAGTTCTGAAAGAGTTGGTTCATCAAGCTTCGGGTTTTGCTGTAGAAGAAATTGATCCATCCCTTCATTTTCTTGAGCTAGGCTTAGATTCTATTATGCTCGTACAAATCAATCGTGAAATACAGGAAAAGTTTGGAGTAGTCATTCCGGCTCAAGAGTTGTTTGAAACCATTACCAGCGTTGATAAGCTAGCAGCGCATATCGCACTGGAGCTATCCAGTAGCCCGGCTGTGGCTTCTGCCAAACAAATGGAATGGATGGCAATCGAGCAACCGAAAGCAAATGTAGTTGTGGAACAGGAACAGAATGACGTTCAGCCTATTCAACAATCAGAGCCGAGAGAGCAATCCACGAAAATGCCAGTCCCAATCAGCACAGGGGCGGTTGAAACCATTATCGAAAAGCAGATTTCGCTCTTATCTGAACACCAAAACCAAATGGCTACGCTGTTACAAAAGCAATTGGAGCTGTTGAATCAGGAACAAAGCTTTGTACCAAAACAAAGCGCTGAATCTGTGACTGTTGCTCCCGAGATCAAGAAACCTGAGGCAAAACCACCGATCAAGGTCAAGGGGAATGAAGAGGAACGTCAGAAGCCATTTATACCGTATCAGCCACTGATGATCGGTGAACGAGGCAATTTTACACCAAAACAAAGAGAGTATCTGAACGCATTTATTCAAAGCTATACGGAAAAGACAAAGAAATCCAAGCAGTATACACAAGAGCACCGATTTGTGCATGCCAACAATCGCAATGTGTCTGGATTCCGTTCCTATTGGAAGGAAATGGTTTACCCAATCATTACGCAAGCATCAGCTGGTTCCAAAATGTGGGATCTGGATGGAAATGAATATCTCGATCTGACGATGGGATTCGGTGTAAACCTGCTTGGTCATAATCCAGCATTTATCATGAAAAAGCTGGAGGAGCAGATTCAATCTGATTTGCCTCCGCTGGGTCCAATGTCGGATGTAGCTGGAAGGGTAGCGGAATTAATCAGCGAGTTAACCGGAGTGCAGCGTGTCGCGTTTTACAATTCGGGGACAGAGGCAGTAATGGTGGCACTGCGCTTGGCCAGGGCTGTTACAGGCCGCTCGAAAATCGCCTTATTCTCCGGCTCCTATCACGGTACATTTGACGGCATTCTGACTGTTGCTGATCCTGAGTCCCAAGATGGGAAGGCCATACCGATGGCACCAGGTATTACCCAGCATACGGTGGATGACGTCCTGGTCTTAAACTACAACCATCCAAAATCAATTGAGCTGATCAAGAAACATGCTCATGAACTGGCCGCAGTATTAGTCGAGCCTGTTCAAAGCCGCCGTCCAGATTTGCAGCCGGTGGAATTCTTGAAGGAAGTCAGAGAGATTACAAGCCAATCAGGCACTGCCCTTATTTTTGACGAGATCATTACGGGATTCCGCATACATCTTGGTGGCGCACAGGCATGGTATGGAATAGAAGCAGACCTCGTTACCTATGGAAAAGTTCCGGGTGGCGGCATGCCGATCGGTGTTGTAGCCGGGAAAGCTGCGTTTATGGATGCAGTGGATGGGGGAATCTGGAATTTTGGAGACCAATCTTACCCGGTAAACGCTGAGAAAAAGACGTTTGTGGGCGGAACGTTTTGCACGCATCCACTGACGATGCATGCTGCGATCGCAACGCTGGAATATTTGAAGGAGCAGGGCCCGCAGCTTCAGGAAGCGATCACGCAAAAGACCCTCTACTTGGTAGAAACGCTTAACGCGTATTTTAAGAACGAGCAGATTCCAATCCAGATGATTAATTGTGGTTCCTTGTTCCGCTTCGTATCGTTTACCGATATCGAATTGTTCTTCTATCATCTGATCAGCAAGGGCATTTATATATGGGAGGGCAGAAATTGCTTCCTTTCCACTGCTCATACTGATGAGGATATCGAGAGACTGATCCAAGCAGTGAAGGAAACTATTGATGATCTGCGTCGAGGAGGCTTTTTGCCGGAGCCACCACCAACTTCTCCGAATGGAGGACGCAAACAAAATCAAGTTGTCGAAATGACAAGCTTTACGAGACGCGATGGGCAAAAGCCCGAGGCAACGCTTGTGGAAAGGGTGGGGGAAGAACTAAGGCTTCCCCTTAGCCCAGAACAGAAACAAATGTGGTTTGCAGTCAAATATCGCGTGGAAGCATCGGCGGCTTTTAACGAGACAGCCTCACTACAGGTCGAGGGAGAGCTTGATATTCCTGTGTTTGAGCAGGCTGTCCAAGCCATGGTGGATCGTCATGAAGCATTGCGAACCATCATTGATTCCAACGGAGAGTATCAGGTGATTCTGCCCAAAAGGGATGTACGTGTTCGATTCGTGGATGTGAGCCACCTTTCGTCTGGGGAACAGGAAGAAAAAAAGAATCAGCTGCTGGAGGAACAAACAGGCACGCCATTTGAGCTGTCTTCTGAGGACCCTCTGTATCGGGTAAGTGTCATCAAGCTGGCTCCCGCCAAATTCCTAACTTCCTATACCTTCCATCACATGATTGCGGATGGGTGGTCCATGGCTGTATTTATCAAAGAGCTAGATGATATCTACTCGGCCCTTATACAGAAACTACCAATAGCGCTCGAGCCTTCTACACCGTTTTCTGCTTACCGAAACTGGCAAGAAGATCAGATGCAGAAACCAGCGTTTCAGGAAGCGCTCGCGTACTGGAACGAAAAATTCGCTGATCCAATCCCCAAGCTCGTTTTTCCTTTGGAGAAACGAGGTACGGGAAAACCATCTTTTACTGGCGAGAGAATTACTTTCAAGATCGACAGCAGCATCACAAGGAAGGCAAGAAAAAGAAGCATTCAAAACAAGAACAGTCTGTTTATTACCTTGCTCGCTTCTTTTAACCTCTTCCTTCATCGTATTCTTGGCAATAGAAAAATGGTGGTTGCGATTCCTACTGCGGGTCAATCCCATATCGGCAAAATGTCCTTGATCGGAAACTGCGTTAATCTTTTGCCGATTTGCACGGAAATGGATGGCGATGATACGGCTGCGGAATATTTGTCCCGAGTAAAACAAGCGGTTGCGGAGATGGAAAAGCATCAAGCCTACTCCTTTGCAGCATTAGCTGAAAATTTGCCGCATCAGAACTTGCCAGAGCTCTCTGTGTTGTTCAATATGGATCGACCGCTTCACAATCTGACTTTCGCTCAAATGAAGGCTACGCTGCTGCCCAATCGGATCATTTACAGCAAGTACGATCTTTTTGTAAACGTGACAGAAGTGGGCGGAGAGCTTGTTGTTGATCTGGATGCACGAAGTGGGGTAGTAACCACGGAGATTCTTCGCCAGTGGGGAGTCTACTTTGCCAATCTTTTGCATCGTATCGCAGAAGACGATCAGGAAAGAATTCGTTCACTATCACTTTTACAGCCAGACGAGATGGAAAAAATGAAACGCGAATCCAATGGCAACCTGGGCAAATATACAGCGGAATGGACAGAACTTTTGCAGGATATGCCAGATGATCAGGTGGGACGAGCTTCTCTCTATGTCCTGGATCAGTATCAGCAATTGGCCCCTGTGGGTGCGGTCGGACAGGTGTATTTGGCAGATGGGGGATTCGAGCATGCAAACCCGTCTCATTGGCAGCGAACAACGAAATCTGCTGTTCCGCTAGGAAATGGAGAAATCCAAATTATCCATTCATCCGATCGGCTTGCTAGGCAAAGAAGCATGAGCGGCAGAGAAGTAGAGCCGGCTGGAACGCCGACCGAAGAGACTATCAGAGTCATATGGCAGGAAATCTTGGGCAGCTCCCCGATGTATCTGGATGATAATTTTTTTGAACAAGGCGGGAACTCCTTACAAGCGACTGTCATGCTCAGTAGAATCTACAAGGAATGCCACGTGCAAATTCCTTTGCATCAAATTTTCCAATCGCAGACGATACGTGAATTAGCCAAATATGTAGACTCGTCAAAGCATCAAGCTTTTACACCCATTCGTTCATGCGAGTTGCAGCCTTACTATCAGTCTTCTTCCGCACAGAAAAGAATGTACATCCTCCAAGGTTTGGATGGAGGAACTGCCTACAACCTATCCGGCTACTTACAATTGGATGGGGAGCTGGAGCTTGATCGTCTGATCCACTCTTTGCAACAGGTTGTACACAGACATGATTCTTTCCGGACCAACTTTGTCATCAAGGATAATGAGGTCGTGCAAGTTTTACATGACGATCTGCCATTGGATATTGAGGTCGAACAATTGGCCGAAGAGGACGTCAATGAGGCGATTCGGACCTTTATCCAGCCATTTGATCTGAGCAAAGCACCGCTTATCCGAACAAAAATTTTCCAAGTGTCAGCCAAACGCTTCATTGTGGCTGTGGACATGCACCACATTATTTCGGACGGCTATTCCGTTTCTCTGTTTATTCGTGAGCTACTCCATACGTATAGAGGAGAATCACTGCCTGAGCTTAGCGTGACGTATAAAGATTTCGTGGCATGGGAGCAAGAGAGGGAACAGTCAGAACAGCTCTTGGCTCAAAAGGAGTACTGGCTTGAGCAATTTAGCCAAGGAGAACTCCCCGTGCTGAAGCTCCCCGTCGATTACCAAAGACCCCCGGTTCAATCCTTTGAAGGTGACCGCTTGACTATGGGAATCGGTGAGGAAGTCAGAAAACAGTTGCTCCAATTGGCTAGGGAAACTGACACGACCTTGTATATGGTACTGCTGGCTGCTTACAATGTCATGCTTTACCGATACACCGGACAGGGGGAGCTGATTGTCGGTTCTGCTGTGGCGGGAAGACAACACCCTGATTTGGAACGAATGATCGGCATGTTTGTAAATACGTTGGCTATCCGTAACTATCCAACAGGAAGCAAGACCTTTAAGGACTTCCTGAAAGAAGTGAAAAATCAAGCCCTCCTTGCATTTGAAAATCAGGAGTACCCATTTGAAAAACTGGTTGATGCTCTTCAACTAAACAAAGATTTGAGCAGGAATCCGCTATTTGATACCATGTTTGATTACCATTATGAATCCTTTGACGACGTGGCCTCAGATGATTTCAAAGTGACGACGTATGAATATCCGAAAGGCGTGTCCCTCTTTGATCTCAGTCTTGATGTCCATGACGATGGGACAACGCTCACTTGCCAATTTGATTACAGCACGCATCTGTTTAAACGCGATACGGTTGAGCGAATGGCAAAACACTTTGCCAAGATTCTTCACTTCATTCTGCAGTCTAATGAGAGCTGCTTAGCTGATTTGGAGTACTTGTCCAGTGAAGATATCAATCAGGTGGTTGCCGACTTTAATCAAGCGAGAAGGCAAATACCTGCTCCTCTCCATCCAACGTTCTATGAATGGTTTGAAGCAGAAGCAATCCGCCATGCAGAGAAAGTCGCTGTTTCTTACGGGGAAGAGCAGATCAGCTATCAGGAGCTGAATGCGAGAGCAAACCGCTTGGCACGGACTCTGCGTGATCAGGGTGTAAAACCAAATAGCTCCGTTGCAATTTTGGCCGAACGCTCGATTAACATGGTCGTCGCTGTTCTGGCAGTCATGAAGGCGGGAGGAGCCTATGTTCCGATTGATCCGCAGTATCCAAAGGACCGCATTTCGTTCATGCTGGAAGACAGTTACGCAAAGGTCATGCTGGTCAACCAAAATGGGCAGAGCGGAGTAGATTTCAGCGGCGCCATTATCGATCTGGACGCAGAGACCAGCTACAGGGAGGATTCGTCCAATCTCGACGCCATCTCCGGGCCGAACGATCTCGCCTATATCATTTATACCTCGGGTACTACTGGCAAACCCAAAGGGGTCATGATCGAGCATCGCAATCTGGTGAGTGTCGCCAATACATGGCGGTACGAATACGAATTAGATCAGATGAATGTGAATCTCTTGCAGATGGCGAGTTTCTCTTTTGACGTGTTCGCAGGGGATTTGTGCAGGGCTTTGTTGCATGGTGGACATTTGGTGATTTGTCCAAGTGAGGTAAGGATTGATCTTCCGGTTCTTTACCAGTGGTTGACCCGGTATGAAATTTCCTTATTTGAATCGACACCTGCTCTTGTTCTTCCTTTTATGGAGTACGTTTATCAAAATGGATTGCCGCTCAACCATCTGAAACTGCTGATTCTTGGTTCAGATACATGCCAAAGCGAGGCGTTTGTCCGTTTGGTCGAGCGTTTCGGGCAGATCAAAATCATCAATAGCTATGGGGTCACTGAGGCTGCTATTGATTCCAGCTACTTCGAAATCGCTGGCGATACTGAAATGACAACCGGAAATGTTCCGATCGGAAAACCGCTGCAAAACACAGAATTTTATGTGTTGGATTCCCAATTGCGGCCACAGCCGGTAGGTGTGTACGGTGAACTATATATCGGGGGAGCAGGTGTTGCGCGGGGTTATCTGAACCGAGAAGAATTAACCCGTGAGCGCTTCATCCAAAATCCTTTCCGTCCTGGTGAGAACATGTATAAGACCGGCGATATTGTACGCTGGATGGCAGATGGAAATATGGAGTTTGTTGGTCGTTCGGACTACCAATTGAAGATACGTGGTTACCGTGTGGAGCTAGGTGAAGTCGAAAATCAGCTGTTACGTCATGAAAAGGTTCGCAATGCCATTGTGCTCCCGAAGACAAAGGGAGATGAATCCGTTGTGTTGTGCGCGTATTACACGACGGATGAGGGAGTAAGTCCATCCGAAATCAAGGGGTTCTTAGCCGAGTCCCTTCCTGAGTTCATGGTACCGACCTTTATCATCCAATTGGCAGAGCTGCCTGTGACGCCAAACGGCAAAATCGATCGAAATGCTTTGCCAGAACCCGATCTGTCTAAGCTGGTATCCGAGGAATACGTAGCGCCAGCGACAGAAAATGAGAGAAAACTTGCAGAAATATGGCAAGAGGTCTTGGGGATCGAGCGAGTTGGCGTTCTGGATCGATTCTTTGAGATCGGTGGACATTCGCTGCATGCTGCCATTCTTCTTGCCAAAGTGAACAAGGAGTGGCAGGTAGAGATTCCGCTGCGAGCTGTTTTCCAAAATCCTACCGTCAGGAGCTTTGCCCACGTCATTTCCGAAGCGACCCAAGCAGAAATGCCGTTGATTCAGGCGGTTGGAAAACAAGAGCATTATGAGCTCTCTCCTTCACAAAAAAGGATTTTCACCGTTCAATCACTCGATGAAACGAGTGTGGCCTATAACATGGCAGGCGCTTTGGTTCTTTCCGGGCAGCTGGATTCTGTGGCATTGGAAAACGCATTCCAATCTCTTATCCAAAGGCATGAGGCGTTCCGTACATCCTTCGACTACGTAAATGGTGAGCCGAAACAATTTGTCCATGACTCTGTCCATTTTGCCATCGATCATGCTAGCGAAGAGGACAGTCCTGAACGTATAGAAGCTCTCATTCGGACGTTCATTCAGCCATTCGAACTGAGCCAGGCACCATTACTGCGCGTTAAATTGGTCAAATTGGCGGGGGACAAGCATTTACTCCTGATTGACATGCACCACATCATTGCAGATGGAACATCGGTGAGCATTGTGATTGATGAGTTAAATAAACTGTATAACGGGCAAAATCCAGAACCACTCACCGTTCAGTACAAGGATTATTCGTCTTGGTTGAAACAGATCAAGACGACGGGGCAGTCGCATAAGCAGGAGAAGTTCTGGATAGATGAATTCAGCGGGGAATTACCTGTTATGAATCTGCCTACGGACTATCCGCGACCGCAGTTTCAAAGTTTTGAAGGGGGTACGGTCGAAAGCGAGATTGATGTGGATGTATCCCGCAGATTGCAGTCCTTGGCGAAGGAAGCAAACGTAACGGTCTTTTCGATTCTATTGGCGGCGTACAACGTTTTGCTGTCCAAATATACCGGGCAAGAGGATATTGTCGTTGGGACCCCGGTGGCAGGAAGAAACCACACCGATATTCAAAAAGTAGTGGGAATGTTTGTAAATACGCTTGCTCTGCGAAACTATCCAGCAGGCAACAAGACGTTCCGCGAGTTTGTTCAAGAGCTAAGTGAGAAGTCACTATTGGCGATTGAACATCAGGATTATCCATTGGAAGACCTGGTAGAAAAGCTTCAGGTTCGACGTGACCCAAGCAGGAATCCGTTGTTTGACACCATGTTCTCCTATGACAATGTGGCAGATACGGCCTTTGACTGGAACAGGGTAGAGGTCAGGCTTTATCCATTCCAAACGAAAATATCCAAGTTAGACATCGTCATGAATGTCGAGATGAGAAATGAAGGCTTTTTCGTGGAGTGCGAATATAGCACGAGCCTATTCAAGCCTGACACGATGGAGCGCTTTATTAGCCATTTTACAAACGTCCTGCGGCAGATAGCTACGAACATGGATATTCTTGTGGGCGAGATTGACCTCATGTCTTTGGAAGAAGTGCAGTTTTTAGAGAAGCTCAGTAATGATACGAAGCGAGAGTATCCTGTGGTACACCCGATCCATGTTGCCATCGAGGAATCAGCCAGACTTTATCCAAATCGAATTGCCGTTTCCTATCAAGGCTCGACAATCACTTACCAACAATTGAACGAGAAAGCCAACGCAGTCGCATCGGATCTGCTGAAGCGCGGGATAGGAAAAGGCAAGTATGTTCCAGTGCTTATGGAAAGAAGTCTGGAATTGGTCGTATCGTTATTAGGTGTAATGAAGACGGGAGCTGCGTTTTCACCATTGGACATTCAGTGGCCTGTCGATCGACTCCAGTCTGTTATTGCCGAGCTGGGTAGCGAGTTCGTATTCGTAGAATCTGGACATGCCTTTACGGAAACGGATTTGGGAGCGAAATTGGTCGAGATTGATCTGGGGCAGCTGACAACGGAAGTGGAAAATCATAATCTGTCCGTATCGCCGGAAGACCCCATCTATGTCATTTTTACTTCTGGCTCAACAGGCAAACCAAAAGGTGTCGTCGTTCCGCATAGAGGGATCGTCAACCGCTTTAACTGGATGAATGATTATTTTGGACAAGAGGCAGCGCAATCTGTCCTTCAGACCACCAACCATGTATATGACAGTGCCATTTGGCAATTCTTCTGGCCGCTGACCAATGGTGGAAAAACAGTCTTGCCTACAACGGGGATGACTGTCTCGGCTGATTACATGGCTGGAATCATTGAAGACGAACAGATTACTTTAACTGATTTCGTCCCATCTGTTTTTAATGTGATCGTTAATCAGTTAGCCGAAAATCTCGAACTTCAGGGCAAATTACAATCGCTCAAAAAGATCATTATCGGTGGCGAGGAAATTGTTCCGTCTGCTGTTTCCAAATTCCTGAAAATATACCAGTATGTATCTCCGACGAATTTGTATGGTCCGACAGAAGCAAGTATCGGATGCATTGCCTATCAAATTACGGGAGAGGAAGATCGCATCCCGATTGGAAAACCGATCTTTAACACGAAAATCCTTCTACTCGATCCATACGGAAAACGAGTGCCGATAGGTGTCCCAGGAGAAATCTACATCTCAGGTATGCCGCTTGGATTAGGTTATTTGCATAACGAGGAGCTAACGAGACAGAGCTTTGTCGATAATCCATATGCGGAACCGGGCTACGAAAAAATGTATAAGACAGGAGATCTGGCTGTCTATTTACCGGATGGGAATATCCATTTCCTGGGCAGGAAGGATTTCCAGATCAAAATCAGGGGATATCGAATCGAGCCGGGTGAAATTGAAAGCAAGCTGCTTTCTCTGGAGCAGGTAAAGGAAGCAATCGTTATCGCCAGAGAAGAGGAAAATGGTAGCAAGTACTTATGCGCTTATATTGTGACAGAGCATGAGCTTACGGCTGATGAGTGGAGAGACCTGCTCGCGAAAGATTTGCCGGATTACATGATCCCGTCTTTCTTCGTTCGACTAGACGCTATGCCGATTACGGCTGTTGGAAAAGTAGATCGGAAAAAACTCCCTCTTCCTGATCGCTCTCTCTTGGTGGAGGAACACATCGTTGAACCGTCCGATGAACAGGAACAAATCATGGTCACCATCTGGCAGGATGTGCTGGGGCTTGCGCAAGTAAGTGTGACCCACAACTTCTTTGAGCTTGGGGGAGACTCCATTAAAGCTCTTCAGATGATTGCGAGATTGAGGAGTCATGGGTATGAGCTCCGATTGAAAGACTTGTTCCAAAATCCGCGTATTCGCAGTGCAGCTAGATATCTCCAGACGTTGACCAGACAAATTGATCAAGGGCCTGTAATGGGAGCAGTCGCGTTGACACCAATCCAGATGAACTTCTTTGAACAAAACCATCAGAACCCTCATCATTACAATCAATCGGTCATGTTGTTCAGAGAAGCTGGCTTCGATCCAGAACTGGTTCAACAAGCATTTACGAAGCTCATTGAGCATCATGATGCTTTGCGAATGAAATTCCAAATGAATGAGTCAGACATTGTCCAGGAGCATCGGAAACTGGAGGAGTGTCTGGTTCCCATTATGGTCAAGGAGTTTTCGGCGCAAAACGTAGAGGAGATGGAGCAAGCTGCTCAGCTTATACAGGAAGGGATCGATTTGACGGATACCGCGTTGGTAAATCTCGGCCTTTTCCGAACAGAAGCTGGAGATCACTTGTTAATCGTGATTCATCATCTGGTTGTCGATGGTGTCTCATGGCGGATTCTTCTAGAAGATTTCCATACAGTGTATGACGCATTGTTGCAGAAAGAAGAGCCTGCTTTGCCTATGAAAACCGATTCCTATCAAACCTGGTCAGAAGAATTGCAAAAATATGCACAGGGAAGCGAAATTCAACAGGAAATCGGATATTGGAAGCAGGTCGAGGAAATGCCATTCTCTCCACTGGCAAAGGCGGAAACGAATGGGGCACTGCTTATGCAAGATACAACAGATGTCACCATCGAGCTTGATGAAGCCTTCACAGAAAAGCTGCTGAAGCAGAGCCACCAGGCTTATAACACGGAAGTGAATGATTTGTTGCTTACGGCGTTGGGTTCGGCGGTAAAAGAGTGGGCGGGGATAGAGCATGTGCTCGTGAATCTGGAGGGACATGGAAGAGAAGAGATCGTGAAGGGGATCGATATTTCACGCACTGTCGGATGGTTTACAGCCCAGTATCCATTCGTACTGGATATGAGCCGATCGGAATCCCTCGGCTATCAAATCAAAATGGTAAAAGATAGCCTGAGGCGTGTGCCGAACAAAGGTGTTGGATACAGCATTTTACAATACCTGTCTGCGGGACAAGCCGATGTTCCGTTAACATTCCAGGTAAAGCCCGAGATCAGTTTTAACTACTTGGGACAATTTGATACAGACTTGGAATCAGGGAGCATAACGACTTCTTCCCTGTCACCGGGCCGAGAAATCAGTCCGACCGCCATTCGTTCCTTTGCGCTTGATGTGAATGGCATGGTTGTGAATCGCAAGCTAACTCTCACTTTTACGTATCATCGTGAAGAGTTTGAAGAAGGAACCATTCAGCGCCTCGTGGATGCCTACCGAGAAAAGATCGTAGAAATCATAACGCACTGCTTATCGAAAGAGACAGTCGAGCAAAGCCCAACAGATTTCACATACGATGAGATGTCCATTGAGGAATTAGATCATCTTTCCCAACTGCTGGGTGAAAAAATTCAATGATAGCTGGTGATGAGGTTTGAATGGTGTTCAAATTAAAAATATATACCGCTTGACACCAATGCAAGAAGGCATGCTATATCACTTTATCCTTCATCCTGAATCAGAGGTCCACTTCGAACAAACGGTGATTACGATGGAGGAGTCGTTGCGGCTTGATCTCCTTGATCAGAGCTTTCGCGACTTGGTCGAAAGATTCGATATCCTGCGAACAGTCTTTCACTATAAAGATAGTAAAAAGCCGCTGCAAATCGTGTTGAAGCAAAGAGAAGCAGCTATTCAGATCGAGGACATCTCTGACCTGACTCAGAATGAACAAGAAGCATTTGTGGAGCAATTTCTTGTACGGGATCGGAGCAAAAGATTTGATCTGGAAAAAGATTTGTTGTTTCGGATGACCGTTATGAAATTGAGTGAGTCGAAATACAAGATGGTGTGGAGCTTCCACCATATTATTATGGATGGCTGGTGCTTGGGGATTGTCGCAAAAGACTTTTTCCATATCTATCGCTCGTATCTTCAAAATAAGAAGGCTGAGCTGGCTCCACCGTATTCCTTCAGTAGCTATGTCACTTGGCTTGGCAAGCAAAATAAACAAGAAGGACTCTCGTTCTGGCGAGATAGTCTGGATGGATTTGATCAGCAATCTCCTTTACCGGTTGAATATACTTCAACCGGTAAAGGGTACCAACGAGAATCGATCGTGTTCCGCATTGATCGGGAAACGACTGCCCGTTTGGAGCAAATAGCGAGATCAAATGATGTGACACTGAGCATCGTCTTTCATTCCCTTTGGGGATTGGTGCTGCAACGATACAATTATGCCAATGATGTTGTCTTCGGATCAGTCGTTTCAGGCCGTCCCTCTGAGCTCGTTGGTGTAGAAGAAATGGTTGGGCTGTTTGTCAATACGATCCCCATGCGGATTCGCAGTGAAGGCAAACAGACTTTTTCGGAGTTGCTCGGGCAGGTGCAACAATTCTTCACAGCCACAAGCAGCTACCAATACATGTCTCTGGCGGATATTCAGTCCGAAACCACATTAAAACAAAACCTGATTCAGCATCTGATGGTCTTTGAGAACTATCCATTGACGGAGGAGGCATCCGATGAAGATGGAAAAGGCGGTTTATTCGGAATCACGGATGTCCAAGGATATGAGCAAACCAGCTATGACTTCAACTTGTGCATGATTCCCGGGAAGGAATTAGAAGTTCACTTTATTTATAACGCACTTGCCTACAGTGATGCCTACCTGCAAAAAGTGCGAGCGCATTTGAATCAGCTGATTCAAAGTGTCGTCCGCAATCCTGACCAGCCGATTGCGAACATGCAAATGGTCACGGACGAGGAGCAGGCTCTCATTCTGCAACAATGGAATGACACGGAGATGCTGGTTGATCAAACGCGAACGATTGACCAGCTATTTAAGGAACAGGTCAAAAAGGGACCGCATCATATTGCCGTGGTCGATCAGGATGGCAGCTACACGTATCAAGAATTAGATGACAAGTCCGATGCGCTGGCTCACGTGTTGCGTAAGAAAGGGGTAAAACCAGGCAGCGTTGTTGGTGTGATGGTGGAGCGTTCTACCGCTTACAGCCTCGCCATCTTGGCCGTTTTAAAAGCTGGCGGTGCCTTTCTCCCAATTAGCACCGACCATCCGAGCGAACGGATCAGCTATATGATCGAAGATAGTGGGGCCAGCATTGTTTTGGTCCATGATCCGACGGTAGCGTACGCAGAGCGTATTCTCCCTGCAACAATGTTGATCAATCTTGATGATAGGAGCAAATACACCGACGTTACATCTGATGTACAGACCCTTCATCGTTCTAGTGACCTGGCCTACGTCATCTATACCTCCGGGTCAACGGGAAAGCCAAAAGGGGTAAGGCTACACCACGTCGGAATCGCCAACCTCCAGCAGTTTTTCATCAACGATCTCGGCATCACCAAAAATGACAGAGTGTTGCAGTTTGCCAGCATCTCCTTTGATGCCTCTGTCTGGGAATTTACGATGGGGGTATTGACGGGGGCGAGATTGGTTATTGTTTCAAAGGAAGTCGCACTCGAATCGCAGGCTTTCAGTGAGTATTTACTGCGGCATGAAGTAACGGTCGCGACGCTCCCGCCTACATTCGTGACGTATTTGGAGCCGGAAAATTTCCCGAAATTGCAAACGTTAATCACCGCAGGTTCCGCAACAAACTGGGAGCTCGTGCATAAATGGAGCGCGCATTGCCGATACATTAACGCATACGGTCCAACCGAAACAACCATTTGTGCAACGACTTGGACGTATGAAGGGCAAGAGGAGCTGCCGCAGCAAGTTCCAATCGGGAAGCCCATCGCCAACACAAAAGTATATGTGTTAGATCCGCATGGTCATTTGCAGCCTGAGGGAATTCCAGGTGAGTTAGCGATTGCGGGCATTAGCGTCGCTGATGGCTACATCAATCGAGAGGAATTGACGAACGAGAAATTTTTGGCAGATCCGTTTACTTCTGGTTCAAGGCTCTACAAGACGGGAGATATGGTGAAATGGCTTGCGGATGGAAGTCTGGAATATTTGGGGCGAATGGACAACCAGGTCAAGATACGCGGTTTCCGTATCGAGCTTGATGAGGTTGAAAACGTGATCCAATCCCAGACAGGAGTGAAGGAAGCAGTCGTGTTGGCCCAAAAACAGCAGGGAGGAGAAGCCAACCTGATCGCTTATCTGGTCTGGGAACAGCCTGAGTGGAACAGAGATTTGCGTCAGGAGCTTTTGGCTACCCTTCCGGCCTATATGGTACCAACGTATATCCACGTCCTTGAGAGAATGCCTGTAACACCGAATGGAAAAATAGATCGGAAAGCATTACCTGAGCCTGTCATGATCAGGGAGGCGGGTAAGCAACTGAACCCACCTGTTACAGAGCAAGAGATGAAGCTGGCGGAAATCTGGAAAGAAGTGCTCGACCTCCAGGAAATCAGTGTGGATGACCATTTTTATGATCTGGGCGGGCATTCTATCAAAGCGATCCAACTGGTAGCGCGACTGCATAAGGAAGGCATAGAAGTAAAGATTCAAACGATCTTCCAATACGATACGGTCAGAGCGCTAGCAGGATATGTAGATACCGTAAACCGGATTCGTACCACAAAAGCGCACGATAAAAATGAGCTGGAAACCTTGATCTACGCCCATTTCCAAGTACGAAGCAACTATGTAGAGGTGCCGTTCGGAAGCAAGCCCCGAGCTGTTCTGTACGTGGAGGAAAATGCGCGGGACAAACACCAAGAAATCCTGTCCTTATTGCGTAGATCTTGTGATCCTTCGATTCAGCCGCACGCCATTCAATATCTGAATCTCGGGCAAAAAGCATGGGAAAAAGAGAAGAAGCTTTCCCAAGAGGCTATGTTTGACGAGGCGGAATCGTTGTCCTGGCAGGAACGCTTCGTCAACGACCTTGATCAGCAGCTCCTTCGTTATTCGGAGGCGATCATCAATCAGCAGACCTTTGTCAGACAGCCGCTGTCACCTTCACAGCGCTATCATGTACAGGAAAAGGACATTTCTGGAACCGTGATTCGCTTTGAGCGGATGATCGATTCTAGGACGCTGGAAAAGGCCTTTCTTAACGTCTTAGAGCGGCATCATTTGCTGCGATGCACGCTGGCTTTTGAGGGAGAAGAGCCATATTGGAAGGAATATCCTTGCCCTAGTGAAATTGCACTCCCTGTTGTTGATGTATCGGGCGCTTCGGAAGAAAGAAAAGAAGCGGTGCGCCATCGTTTACAGAGCGAATATTTTTACAAGCAGGATGATTCGATCGGCTCGTTGTCATACAAAGTGATCTTGCTGAAAGAGAGCGAGAAGGAGTACTCGTTCATATTCCCGGCGTCGCATCTCATTTTTGATTTTATTAGCAGTGAGGTTCTGCAAAACGACTTGAACCTGTATTACGAAGCTTTGGAGAATGGCACAGAACTCCCGGAAAATGGTCGGAATACGTATTGGGACTTTGTACGGCAAATCACGAAGGGTCCAGTCGGAATCGAAGATCAGCAGATTATGGAGGAATTTGATCTTCACGGATTTGAGAATAGTCTTTTGTCAATCGAAAGACAGCTTCCATCTTCATCCGCTTTGGACGGATACACGATTGTTACCTGCGAAATGGATATGGATAACCCACAGGAGATAGAAAATGCGCGGATTCCGATTGCTCTTTTAGCCAGATTTTGTGAAAGAAGTTATGGAATCCAAAAGGCTCCCATCTTTCTAATGAACTTTGGCAGATCCTTTATGGGGAACCATTTCTTCGATGTGCTTGGCGAGTGCATCGATCATATTCCGCTTCATATTGATCCGTCGTGGAGTCTCGATGAGATGGAAACGTATGTGAAAGTTCGGTTGGATCTCGCAAAGGAGAGCAACATTCATTTCACCAATCTCGTGCAAAATCCAGACGTAACGGAGAACTATTCTCTTTCCCATCACTCACTCATCCAATCCTTACAGATGACACCTATGATTTGCAACTTCTTGGGTGAGCAGAACAAGAGTCAACCAAGTGAATACGATCACCTGTTTATAAAAGGGAAAAAGCGAATTCTCTTTGAGGCTTCTTATACATCCACGGGTAAAATGACTATTTTTATGGCTTTGCCATATCGAGAGGATGAACGGAAGCTGAGAGCGGTCTTGGAGGAGGAAGCGAAAAAATTGATAGGAATGCCTCTAGTCATACGCTAAGAGTGGCCTAGGCATCGTATTGAAAATCGGCAGATGGATTCCGCTCTATTCCGGGTTTATGACCGTGATGTGTAGCGGGATCATCTTGCCGAAATAAATCGTCACCTAGAGGGATTACTATTCAGGGAGGTTAAGATGGGCAACCAAACATACGGATTAAATATTTTTCTCTTTTCTTTTACTCGTTTCATCACGGAATTAGGTAGTGGTGTATACAAATTTGCTCTTGCTCTTTACATTGCGGATGTGACGGGTTCTTCTGCTGCATTTGCAACTGTTCTGGGCTTTTCGTATTTGCCAGGGGTGCTGATTAATATTTTTGCAGGTGCCTATATTGATAGACACAACAAGAAAAAGATTATGATTGTCACCGAGCTGTTAAGCGGTGCGCTCGTTCTCTTGTTTTTACTGTTTTTCCTTCAGTTTCCCACGAATCTATGGCTGTTTGTCGGATACGCCTTCGTGATCAGTACCATTCAGGCTTTTACGTATCTCGCTTTGCAAGCATCCATTCCTGAGCTGGTAGATGAGGACAGAGTAGGAAGCATGAACTCTATTTACCAAGCAATCAGCGCCATTCTCAATGTAGCGGGTCCTTTGGTAGGGGCGATTGCCTATCGTTTAATGGGGATGGAAATGATTTTGCTGATTGATGGTCTTTCTTTTATCGGAGCAGGTATCTTGCAAATGTTCCTCCGTTTCCGCAAGGCCGAGGTAGTACAGGAGACAACACAAAGCTATACAGAAACAATCAAGGAAGTCTTCCAATATATCCGAGAACAGGTTGTTATCAAGTACTTGTTCCTGATTTTCCTTTTGCTCAACTTTATTTTCCCTCCGCTCATGTACGTGGGGCTGCTGCATATTGCCTATCGAGTCGAAAAAGTATCGATGGAGCAATTCTCCTTTATTCAGTCCTCCTGGTTTATTGGGATCATTATCGGAGCGGCTATTGTCTCGATGAAAAAGGTAAGCAAATACGTTGAGAATAAAATCTTCCTTTTGATTCAAGTGCAAGGGATTCTCTTGATGTCGTGGATCTTTCCGATTTTTGTTCCGGAAACGAGTAACGCCTCGTGGATCATTACGGGCGTGTTTGTCGGGATTTTATTGGTCTCCGCCATCTTCAACTCCATGGGGAACATCCCTATCTTTACCTTTGTTCAATTGAACACGCCTGAGCATTTGCGTGCCAGCATGTTTGGTGTGGTCGGCACTTTTACCGGAGTGGCCGTACCGTTTGGGATCTGGTTGTACGGTATTTTACTGGAGGCCGTTTATTGGCCGTATCTCGTGTTGGCCTCAGGTGCCGTCATTTTCGTGATTGCCTTGATCGCTCATCTGAACAAGCAAGTGAGTCAATACTTTAAGAAAAAAGAAGAACAGGTTGTTGCTACAGACAAGTCTGCTTGAGCAAGGTCACGATAACGATAACGAGAGAGAGAATAGGATGTCAGCTTCATTCAAAAAGACAATGACAAAACTACTGGAGGACTCTACGTGAAGAGTATGCACTATGTCGTTTTGACCGTTGTACTGATGTTCATCACGGGATGTGGAGTCGAAACGAAACAGGAGACGGAGCAAACGAAACAAAAGATCGTACAGGTGCACACGGTAAAACAGACGGATTCCTTGCCGATCCCTCTTACTGCTATCGTTGAATACAAACAGGAGAGCCACTTAGCCTTTGGGGCTTCTGGTACGATTGAACGAATGAACGTAACAAAAGGGGCAAAGGTGGCACAGGGCCAGGTATTAAGTTCATTAAATACGAACTATTATCAAAAAGGGCTGGAAGCGGCACAAAGTCAGGTTCAAAGTGCATCTGCGTTGCGTTCAAAAACGTTGCAAGGAGCAAGCGCGGACCTCATCAGCAAGCAACGCTTGGCAGTGGACAGCCAGGAAAAGCGACTGAAGGATGCGCAGCGGAAATGGGAGACAGCTCAGGAGCTGTTTAAGGGCGGCGCTATTTCGCAGAGTGAGCTGGACAGTGCTCAGTCGGAAAAAGAGCAAATCGAGATTTCGCTACAAGAGGCGCGAATTACGTTGGATAAGCTGCTAAAAGGTGCGGAAGTCAACGAGATTGCTAGTGCGGATGCCAATCTGAAACAAGCAGCCAGTGAAGTAGAGCTCGCAAAGAAAACCCTTCAAGAAACGCAACTCGTCGCGCCGTTTAGTGGTACGGTCATCGATGTGACCCAAAAGGCAGGCAGTCTTGCTCAGCCTGGTCAAAGTATCATTCACCTTGTCGACGGCTCGGAAGTGAAGCTAAAGGTCGATGTCCCATTGGATGTGATGGAAAACTACAAGCAAGGGGACACGGTGCCTGTGGCAGTGGAGGGAAAGGCTAAAATAACAGGGACCATAACATTTATCTCGCCCGTTCTCAACGAGGAAACGGGGAAGTATCTGGTAGAGATAGCTGTTTCCAATAAAGACAACGTGTTGATCGAGGGGATGGTCGCGACTGTAGAGATGTCACGCAAAGTAAACGGGATGCTCGTACCCGTCCAAAGCGTGGGCATTAAAGAAACACAGCGCTTCGTCATGGTTGTCGAGAATGGTGTACTCAAGAGACGCGATGTGGAAGTTGGGCAAATTATTGGAAATAACGTTGAGATTTTATCGGGTTTACAGTCAGGCAATCAAATCCTAATCTCCGGCATAACGTACTACGCCGAAGGAGAAGTCGTTACGGTGAAAGGGGAGTAACCGATGGACAAGGTCATTCTCTTTTTGCTGAAACGAAAAGTGATTCTCTATTTGTGTACATTCCTCATCGTGCTTACGGGAATCGGTGCTCTCTTTTCTTTCCATGTGGAGCTCGTACCGAAAACGAATTTGCCTTGGATAGAAGTGAATATTTCAGGAGGAGCGCTGCCGCCTGAAGAGATGGTGGAAAAGGTCACGAAAAAAATAGAGCAGGAATTGAAATCTGTAGCTGGGATTAAAAACTTCTCATCAAAAACAGGGACAGGGTTTTCTGGCATCTCGATCCTTGCTGAGGATGGGGAAGGTGAAAAGGTCAAGCAAGAGACCCAAAATATTGTGAATCGGCTGCGCAACGAATTTCCCAAAGTAGTGGATACTGTAACCGTCACGCAAACGAATTTAGGTGACGAGGACTTAATCGACTACGCAATAGTGGGTGCCGATACACAGACCATGCTCACCTTGCTGAAAACGACCATTAAGGATCGAATAGAATCCGTCCCGGGTGTGAAGGAAGTGGTCGTATCCGAGGACGGTTTTGAAAATAAGGTTGCGATAACATTTCGACCTGAACGGCTTACTACCTATCGAACGACACCAGCAGATGTTGTTGGTCAGCTACAGGGTACGAATTGGAAAAAAGCCGTGGGGATATTGGAAAATCCCGGGTTCGACACGGTTGTGATGATTGACAACAGTTTAAAGAATGTAGAAGAGTTCAAAAGCATTTTGATCAAGACACCCAAGGGCAAGGTTGCACTCGAACAACTGGCATCGGTGAGTGACTTGCGTGGAAGCGTGAAGGACGCTATTTCCATGACAGAAGGAAACCTCTTTGTGCAAATGAGTGTCAAGCGGGCTGCGGGGAGTGACCTGATCACCACACAGAAGAAAGTCGAGGAAGTTGTGAGGCAAATCAATGAGGAAGCGGGCGGAAGCTATGAGCTAAGAGTCATGTTTGAATCCGTCTCCTTTATTAAAAAAGCGATCACCAATTTGAGTCGAGATGTTGTCATTGGGGGAATATTGGCAATCCTCGTGCTCTGGGTATTCCTGCGAAATTGGCGTGTGACAATGGTCATCGCAACGACGCTGCCTCTCTCAATCCTGATGACGTTCATCGCACTGAAAGCTGCCGGATATAACATTGACATGGTGGTTTTGATATCACTGAGCTTGTCGATCGGATTGATTGTTGACGCCGCGATCGTTGTTCTGGAGAGTATTTATCATTTGAGAGAAAAAGGAATGCAGCTGAGACAGGCCATCGTTCAGGGCTCAAAAGAGGTGATAGCACCTGTATTTGCTTCCCAATTAACCTTGATTGTTGTGTTTTTACCGCTAGTGGTCGCGGATTTTGAACAGTGGCTGAAGCCTATCCTTCATACCATTGCGTTTACCGTTACCTCTACCATTCTTGCTTCAACGATTGCAGCTTTTCTGTTTGTTCCGATTTTTTCAGAGCGTTTTCTCCAACATGATAAACAGTTGCAGACCCCTAGCGAAGAAGGGAAAAATCGCATTGTTTCGCTCTTTCAGCGATTACTGCTGTTAACCCTTCGTCATCGAGTTCTCACATTGCTGGTGGCTCTTGGGGTGTTTGTAGGGGCCTTGAGTCTCTTCCCTTTGATTAAAATAGGAAACGGCTTGAATGCCAATGAGAATCAAATTTTTGCCACGTTAACAATGCCTGATGGCACTAGCTTGGAACAGGCGCGAACAGCAGCAGTTGAAGCGGAAAAAGCGTTACGAGAGCTGTCCGATGTGAATCAAGTCTTTTTTACGGCAAAGAAAGAGACAGTGGAGTTAAATATTACATTAGTGACCAAGTCGCAACGAACGCAAGAGAAAGAAGAACTTATGCAAGAAGTAAACGGTCGCTTGAATGCGATTGACGGTGTGGAACAAACGAGTATGGCATTTGGATTTTCAGGTAAATCGGCCCCCATTGAGTTGCAGGTTGCGGGCGAAGATTTGGAGGTTTCGCGGGCGATTTCCGCAAAAGTAGAAGAAATGCTGGCGAGCATTCCCGGTGTAGTCAATATTCGGAATGACTTCGAAAGAGGGAAAGAAAAAGTAACGCTCACACCGAATCAGGAGGCAATGTCTCAATTACAGGTTGACTCCGGTTCATTGGACAGCCAAATCAGCATGCTGCTTGGGGAGCAGCCCCTATCCACAATCAGTCAAAATGGTATCGAAACCTCGATTGTTGCCAGATTTCCAGAGACATGGGTGACACATCCTGACCAGCTCCAGCAGATCATGATACGAACAGAAACAGGCACGCAGGTGCCGCTACACGAGCTGGTTGATTTTCATTTCAGCAAATCTCCGATTACGATCAAACATGAAAAAGGAGAGCAAATCATCACGGTATCCGCTGAACTGTTGGGCACGGATATTGGTACCGCGGGCAGACAAATAAATGAGAAGCTGGGTACAGTGGAAATGCCTGCTGGATACAAGATTGAGATCGCTGGTGATTTGAAGGAACAGAATAACACCTTTACGCAAGGAATTCTTGTTCTGATAGCGGTCATCTCCCTTATTTATGTGATTATGGTTGCACAGTTTGGGAGGCTATCTCAGCCGTTTATTATCATGCTGTCGTTGCCAATGGCCTTGGTGGGAGTCATTCTCGGATTCGTGGTCACGCAGCGAACTTTTGGTGAGATGGCGATGATTGGGCTCATCATGCTGGTAGGAATTGTTGTTTCCAATGCGATTCTGTTAATTGACAGAATCAATCTGCTCCGCTCACGGGGGATGGGATTGGAAGAAGCGATTGTACAGGGCACGCGAGATCGTGTTCGTCCGGTAATCATGACCAAACTGACAGCGATCCTCGGTATGCTGCCGATGGGACTCGCTGTTGCGGAAGGAGCGGAACTAGAGGCGCCGCTTGCTACCGGGGTAATTGCGGGGCTGATTTTTCACACGCTCGTAACGCTTGTATTGGTTCCTGTTCTTTATTCGATCTTTGAGGGGATTCGCGAAAAGAGAGTAGCGCGAAAAAAAGCAACTCGCATTGCTGATATGTAAAAAGGAAAACGGGGCACGGCGCTGGTGAACCAGCGTTGTGCCCTCTAACCGTTTCATAGAGCCGAATAGCATGACGACAGGTGAGTCGACCAAGGGTGAAACACAACGATTTCTTTGCAACAAAATATTGGATGATTGCCATGTTGCTTGGTCACACTAAGGTGGGAGGTGTAACCATGGAACGAACCATTCAGGTCAATGGTGAGGATTATCATTTCGAGTCAACATATGATGGGGATTCACAGTACAACGTACAAGTACGATGTGGCAAAAAAGTGGTATCGAGTTTCAAAATCTCGGCCGGATCGGAAAGTGAAGTGTTTGAGGCAGCCCGTGCTCATTTCAGTGCCGATAAGGAATTGGGCAATCTAAATGGATAGAGATTGGTCTCGGAACGCAGCTTGCGAATGCAGGGCTGCGGTTTTTTCTTGCGTAAAAGGAAGTCTCATGATAAGGTTATTTTGTTTCCGCGGAAACAAAAGTCGAATAGATAAGGAGCTGATGCTGCATTGGACCCTAAAAAGAAGCTTTGGAATCGATGGATCACCTTCCTACATAAGCAGGAGGAGCGCAGCAAGCTACGTGAAGAGTTGCTATTGCGCCAGATCAAAAACAGTGTACCTGATTATGATAGAGTTGGAAGGTTATCCGTAACAGAGCTCCACGTCCTTCAAGAGGTAGGGGGAAAAGATCGAGTCAATGTTACGACAATTGCACAGCATATTGGGGTAACTAAGAGTGCGATATCCAAAATAACAGTCAAACTTTTGAAGAAAGGGTTACTCGAGCGCTATCAGCTCGAAGACAATCAGAAGGAAGTTTTTTTCAGGCTGACATCAGTAGGGGAGATGGTAAATAAGATTCACGAACACTACCATCAACGCCTGGAGAATGATGTGTACCGATTCTTGGATAGGTATACTCCCGATGAATTGGCATTTTTGGATGAGGTCATAAGAGAAGCAACAGAAGATTAGGAGAAACATACAACAGGTGTTCATTATTTTTTTTACGAAAATTGTTTCCAAGGACACAATGTTAAAGAGATAAGAGGAGAGTAACTATGAATCCAAAAAAAGTACTGTACCTACTGGGGATAACACTTATGTTAGGTATGTTCGCGCAAAATTTGTTCATGCCTATTTTACCAGCCATGCAAAAAGAGTTTCAGACGAGTGCAGCCATGATTAACTGGACCGTTTCAATCTTTACCGTCATGCTTGCGATTATGCAAATCATCTACGGACCATTTATCGATCAGTTCGGCCGAAAACGTGTCATGATACCTGCCCTGATCCTATTTACAATCGCGTCAATCGGATGCTATCTGGTCGATTCTATTTATGGGCTACTATTTTTCCGTGCTTTACAAGGGGCGGGGTTTGCTGCCATTCCGATCGTAGCCGCAACGATTATTGGAGACATATTTACAGGAGTCCAGCGTGCATCTGCAATGGGTACTTATCAGATGCTGCTTGCGCTCAGTCCGGCACTTGGACCACTGTTAGGAGGCTGGATTGGCGGTATCGGCGGACATTCTGCGGTCTTTTTGTTTTTGGCGATTTGTGCAGTCTTTCTCGTTGGCATCAATGCGATATGGTTACCCGAAACGAAAAAGGCTCAAGCTACATCATCAGGCGGCTTTACACAAGGGTCTTTCCGAAATATTTTGCTCCACCCAGTCGGAGCATCTGTCATTTTGATCGGTTTTAGCCAAATGTACGCCTATTATTGCTTCCTGCTTTTTCTCCCTGTCCAATTGACGAACCATTACGCAGTCTCCGTTGAAATAATCGGATTGGTTTTCTTGCTCGTGTCAGTCGTCTTTATTATCAGTAGCAAGCTGTCTGCTGTCTTGCAAAATCGATGGGGAGCACGTAAAACATTACTGGTGACGACCGGTTCAAATGCTTTCGCGATGTTTCTTTTTATGACTGCGGCGGATGTTTCTTTTCTCCTGCTTGTACTAACAAGTACGCTGTTTGCCTTAACCTTAGGTGTAGGTATGCCTGCACATACAATTTTGCTATCCGAAGAATTTGAAGCAGAGCGTGCAACGTCCATTGGTGTGTACAATTTCATCCGCTATACAGGGATGGCTGCAGGTCCGGTTGTAGGTGCGATGCTGTTAGAATGGGGAGGGGTCTGGCTTGATTTTGGGCTGGCTGGTATCCTCATTGCTTTGGCGACCTTATTCGCACGGCAAAAGGTGAAAAGAACCACAGTGAACATGCAAGCGAAGCTCTAATGTTCGGACAGACTTTTCATGTTCGGCTAAATATGCTACAACAGGGATGAAACAATGGAGCGGGAGGAGCAATCAAAAGATGCAGCATCAAGAAGAACGGGACCCGAGGGTACTGATTGCAGGTATTAGCGAAAATCCGTCTAGCATCCAGTCATTAACCGAAGGCGAGTGCCTTACATTCCTGCAAATGCTCGAACAGCAACGCATGGAACATCCAGACGAAGAGCTTGATTTGGCTGAGGCGATGGTGTTGACGCAGATGTCTGCTTTGCGAATGCACAAAACAGGAGGCCATACACTTGCAGCTGAATGGGTCGACCGTGCGCTTCAACTAGTCCCTGATTATCGCTACGCGAGAGAGGTTAAGCTCGAGTTGTATTTTTCTCAGTTGCGATCACATGCCTTTCTCACTGAATTCAAATCTGTGCGTGAAACGGATAATGTCGTCATGCGCAGGAGAACAGTTGAAGTGCTGGGGGAGCAAGCAACCAATGAGCTGGCGGAAATCACGAAGTGGCGCGCTCTTGCGGAGGAGACGCTACTGGTAGCGCAAAAGTGGAACGATTCGGAGGCGGAAGCTACGGCTGCTGGCCTCGTGCTGTTATACACAGAACGACAAAATTTATTAGTACAATTGCAAGAACGTGTGCAAGCGTATGGAGCGTCTTTATCCGGGGTCTTTTACTCGAGTGAAATGCTTGTCCAATTGCAAGAAACGATTCGCGCTTTAACGAACCAGCAAGACCAGAAAGAAAACCTTCTGCCGCAAAGGAACGAAAGGATAGAAGATCGCGAAAAAGCGCCTCAGCAAGATTTGAGTGCGTTAGAGCAATTGGAGCAGTTGATCGGCTTGGACGAGATCAAACAGCGGGTTCGGCAGTTGGCGCAATTTCTGCAATATCGCCAGCTGCGTGAAGAAAAGGGCTGGCATATGAAAGACCAGCTCCCCCTACATCTCGTACTGATGGGGAACCCAGGCACGGGGAAGACGACTTTGGCTCGCTTGATCGCCAAGCTGTATCAAGAGCTCGGGTTGTTGGCAAAAGGGCAGCTCATCGAGGTGGATCGTTCTCAGTTGGTCGGCGCTTACGTGGGACAGACAGAGCAGCGCGTCATGGATGCGATCAAGCAGGCAGACGGCGGCGTCCTGTTTATCGATGAGGCATACAGCTTGAAGCGCCCAGATAGCTCTGGCAGTGATTACGGGCAAGTGGCCATTGACACGCTTGTATCCGCTATGACAAGTGGCGAGTATGCGGGACGCTTCGTCGTAATGCTGGCGGGCTATCCGGAAGAAATGCGTCATTTTTTGTACGCCAACCCAGGGTTGAATAGCCGTTTTCCAGAGACGGGCCACTTTTTGCTGCCGGACTATCAGGCGGACGAACTGGTGAAAATCGCAGAAGAAGTAGCCGGACGGAACGATTTTACTCTGACAGAAGCGGCAAAAATTACGCTGCGCCAGCGCATTGAAAAAGCGCAAGTAGACGAGACGTTTGGCAATGCACGGGCAGTCACTAATATCGTACTCGATGCGATCTTTGCCAAAGGGCGCGAGACAGACGGTAAGGAACTGAAATGGGATGACTTTACGATTCTGAAACCCGAGGATGTACGTGGCTTCGATCCGCCGCAAACAGAAAGAAATGCGGAAGCTCGACTGCAAGCGTTGATTGGTCTTGCTCAAGTGAAGACGGAGCTGAAAAAAATCGCTGCGTATGTGTCCGTCCAGCAAGAACGCGAAGCTAGAGGCTTGCCGAAAAGTCCGATTGAACTGCATGCCGTCTTTACTGGAAATCCAGGAACAGGGAAGACGACAGTGGCACAGCTGTATGCGCAGATTTTGCAAGAAATCGGCTATTTGAAACGCGGTCATCTTGTTACAGCGAGTAGAGCCGACTTGGTAGCGGGGTATGTCGGACAGACCGCAGCGCTTACACGACGAAAAGTTCGCGAAGCGTTGGGTGGCGTCTTGTTTATCGATGAAGCGTATTCGCTGCTAGGCGGAGGAGAGCGGGATTTTGGGCAGGAAGCGGTTGATACGCTCGTAGAGGAGATGACCAAACACGAAGAGAATCTGGTCGTGGTCCTCGCAGGCTACCCTCTCGAAATGAATTCTTTAATGATGAGCAACCCTGGACTTTTGTCGCGTTTTAAAAAATACATTGCGTTCCCAGACTACACCGTGAAGGAACTCGTGCACATTCTTGAACAGGCTGCATGTGAGGTGGGGTATGCGATTGAGAAGACCGTGCTGGAAAAGATCTCACAGTCTTTGGATCAAGCAGTCAGTGATCATCGATTGAATGGAAACGGTCGTTTTAGCCATAACCTGTTGCAAGAGGCGATCCAAAACCAGGCTGTGCGACTGATGGATATTCCGAAGCAGGAATGGAATCAGGAAATGCTGATGCAGTTGGCATGGGCCGATTTTCAACCGCTATTACAGTGGACAGTAGAAGAAAATGGGGCAAAAAATTAGTTTTTGTCCCATGTCTATGCCTTCTTACTCTTTTGACAATTCACCCTTTCTCATATAATGGATAGAAATGGTTTTCTTATGCCATGGGGGAAGGGTGTTTGGTTTGCGAAAAAAATGGCAGGCAGCTTTATGCACGACACTTGTTCTGACACTTTCACTGGAGGGCATTCCGGCGGATGCCAAGCAAGAGGGAGAGCGTCGGGGCAACATCCAGATCGAAGCGGATAAGGGTCTTGCATTGGACAAGCTTTCGTCGAAGAAGAGAGAGTCTGAGCTCGTCGTTATTCAGTTATCTGGTCCTGTTCGTGAGGAGTGGAAAGAAGAACTGGAAAATCTCGGCGTCACGCTTGGTGATTACATACCGGATTATGCATTCATCGCAAAAATGGAAAATGAACAGGTAAGAAAGGAAGTCGAGGAGCTGTCCTTTGTCGAAGAGGTTATGGCTTATACACCGAAGTCAAAGGTATCGTCCGAGCTTCGCTTTGAAGGAGGCAACAGAGAGCGGGTCGAGGTTGCCGTCATCGGTTTCAACCAACGGGTGGACATGTATCGAACGATGACGAAAATGACGGAGGATCAAGATATACGAGATATTCAAACACCAGAGGATGCTCCGCATATATCAATCGCTAAGATGGATCAGCAAACGATTGAACAAGTGATCGAATCAGATGATGTCGTTGCGGTTGTCCCCGTGCCAGAAAACAAGCTACACAATGATGTGGCGGCTACCATCATTCATTCGGACAAGCTGGCCTCGACAGGGTACACAGGCAAGGGACAAATTGTCGGAGTCGCCGATACCGGACTTGATACAGGGAAGCTCCAAACGATGCATCCAGATTTTAAAGGCCAAATTGAGAAGCTCATTTCACTTGGTCGACCGAATGATGCGAGTGATGTCCATGGTCATGGTACGCATGTAGCCGGCTCCATTGTAGGCACAGGAGCAGCATCAAATGGACAGTATAAAGGAACGGCACCGGGTGCCAAGCTCGTATTTCATTCCATAGAGAATGCGAAAGGAAAGCTCGAAACGGATGTCGAGACCATTTTGCAGGAAGCATACGAAGAGGGAGCCCGCATTCACTCCAATTCATGGGGGGCGAATGATAAGGGAGAGTACAGCCTGTCATCACTACTGTTTGATCGCTTTTTATGGGAGCATCCAGATATGACGGTGCTTGTTGCGGCTGGAAACGAAGGCGAGAAGGGCTATAAAACGATTGGGAGCCCAGCCACGGCTAAAAACGTGATCGCCGTTGGCGCTACGGAAAATGTTCGTCCCAACTTGGGGAAGAACTCCGATAAAGCGGACGACGTGTGGGTATCGAGTAGTCGTGGGTTAACAGGCGACGGGCGTTTGAAGCCGGATATTGTCGCGCCCGGTACAGCGATCTTGTCCACGCGCTCTTCATTGGCACCGAGCAAAAATTTCTACAAGCGCTTTAACGAACAGTACGCGTATATGAACGGCACGAGCATGGCTACGCCAATTTTAGCGGGCGGTGTGGCACAAATCCGGGAATTTTTGCAGGAAGAAGGGGAAAAAAACCCGAGTGGTGCATTAGTAAAAGCCATGCTGTTGACGAGTGCAGACAACTTGGATGAAGATATGCGAGAGCAAGGCTTCGGACGAGCCAATCTGGCAAATGCGATTGAAACGAACTACAAGGACGAGAAGGACGGCATTCGCACACGTGAAAAAGTTACGTATAAGGTCAAGGTCTCGGATGATTCCAAGCCGTTGGCAATTACGCTTGCGTGGACGGATTATCCCGCCGCCATTGTCGCAAAGCGTGCACTTGTCAACGATTTGAATCTGAAAGTGACGACACCGAGTGGAGAAAAACTGAATGGCAACGACTTTTTTGAGGCACCGTACAACGACGAAGAGGACAACCTCAACAACGTCGAGCAAGTATGGATTACCGAGCCGGAACAGGGAACCTACACCGTGACGGTCGAAGGTTATAACATCCCGAAAGGACCTCAGCCGTATGCGCTAGCGACAACGGGAAAATGGCAAAAGGCCGATGACGAGGAAGAGGAAGAGGAAAAGGAAAAGCCACCGGTTGAACAGAAGCCTTTCCGAACAGGAAAGCTGACGAAGAAGCAGAAATACATGGATTATTCCATTCGTGTCAATAAGCCTGGGGATTTGGAATTGTCTGTAGACTGGAAAGAGGATGCAGACGTTGATTTGTACGTGTATAACAGTCGTTCAAAAGAGCTTGCTTCTGCCACAACGTCCAACAGTCCTGAGCAACTAACGGTGAATATCGAACAAACTGGTCTGTACAAAATCCGGGTTGTGCTAACGGAAGGAAAAGAAGCGAATTATCGCATGTATATGAATAAGCCAGAAAAATAAATCAAAGACACAACCTTTCTCTCCAAACAGATGAAAGGTTGTGTCTTTTTTAATGCTCCTCTTCTTTGCTTAACCACTCCCGTGCACGCATGGCGATTTCCAGGCAAATTCTGTTTTGCGTTACCGTGTAATCCTCACCGAGAATTTCTGCGATTTTTTCCAAGCGATGATAGAGCGTTTGACGATGAATGAACAGTTTTTCCGCCGCCTCCTGCTTGGAGAGGTTACTATCCAAATAGACACGTAGCGTATGAACGAGCGAGGAGCCATGTGCTTGGTCGTGGGCTAACAGTGGGCCGAGGTAATCGCTGATGAAGGTCTTTAGCACAGGCTCACTAGGTACGTGGAACAGGAGCCGGAACAATCCGAGATCAGCGAAAAACGGACTGGAAGATTCCTGACAAAAAGCCAGTGCCTGTTCCGCCTCCGTGAGGTGCCGCCCAGCGTCTGACAACCGTTTTCCGGCTCGACTGACGCCCATTCGTATGGGAACATCCGCGCCTAGCATTTGCGTCATGATCCTTTTGACCTCGCGAAAGGCTTTTTCTATGGTGCGACGGGAATCTGCAAGCGGTCGTTGTTCGATCAGCAAAAAGTAAAACCGATGGCCCATGCAGCGTATGAAAGGACGAAAGTGATGACGAGTCAATAGTGAACGGAAGATAGCCGTCAGATCGTGCGGTGGAAGGGAATCCTCGGCCAGGTTCTTCGGCTTCTCAAACGATAAAATAATCATGTGATAGCCAGTTGCTTTACTGCTGCCTGTGATACCGAGCAAGGAACGCATTTGTTCCTCTGGTATGGAGCGATTGGCAATCAAATCATCAAACAGACGGTTTTCCGTAGCAAGGGCCTGTTCCTCCACAAACATTTTCCGCATTAATATTTGGGCCATCGCGCTGACCGTATTGTCTAAGGTCAAGAGCAAATACTCATCCGGACTGCGTTCATACAAAACAATGCCGACATAAGCGAGCACGTGCCCCATTGCCATCACGGGTTGATAGGCAAGCTGTCTGGTCGTCGATAGAGAAAGGAAGCGGACACCAGCTTCACTACTATCCAGTTCGGAAAAATGGGATTGCATTAAATCGCTCATTTCCACTGCAACATCATGCGGAACCACCGGGGCAAATTGTGTCGAGCCATCTGGGGCGTAATAGAAGACCTGCGTCTGAACCGCCACCTGAAAATGCTGCAATAGCTTGAGTATGCCCGCTGCCTGCAGACTGAGCTGTTGCAAACTGCGAGAGTAGGCTTCGAGATTGCGGAGTGCTTGCATCTGCGCATGGATCAAATGCTCGTGCAAATCTTGCGTGATGTCCACAAAGCGGACAGGCTGATGAAAGACGAGCAACGGAAACTGGTGGTGGTTCGCCAGCTCGAGCATATCTTCAGGGATGGAGGGGATGTAACGTCCCAGCTCGATGCATAGCCCGACTGCTTTTCGCCGAATCAGCTCTGTTAAATAGGCAAGTCGCTTTTCCTTTTCTTCGCCAAATCCGAGTCCGGTTGATAGGATCAGCTCACCGCCATTTAAAAACTGTCCCGTATCGGCAGTCTCCAAGACGTGAACCCAGCGAACAGGACGGGACAGACCACGATGCCCCGCTACCACTTGGGCATGTTGAAACAAAGGACGCTTGATGATTTCTGCAATGGTCAGACGCAAATCGTTGCTCATCAGGATCACCTCTTCATTTGCACTCTGTATGATTAACCCTACGGAATGCGTTACGTTTTGTCTAGTGCTGACAGGCGTTATTTTTGGATAAAATGAAATTGTCAATCAATTGATCGTGAGGAGTTGAAGGGATGAACACAGCTATCGTTGGAAATCCGTTGAAAAACTACATCGGGGGCCAGTGGGTAGATTCACTGACGACACGTTTTGAGGATGTACCGAATCCGGCAACAGGAGAATTGTTGTCACGCGTACCACTGTCGACGAGAGAAGATGTGGACAAGGCTGTTGCTGCTGCAAAGGAAGCATTTGTGAGCTGGAGTGCTACCCCTGTCGTGGATCGCGCGCGCATTATGTTTCGTTTTCATAGTCTTCTCGTCAAGCACGAGGATGAACTGGCCCGGATGATCACCATGGAGAACGGCAAAAATCTCCCTGAGGCACAGGCAGAGCTATTGCGTGGGCTGGAAATGGTAGAGTTCGCTTGTGGGATGCCGACACTGATGATGGGAGAAACATTGCCTAATATCGCAAACAGCATTGACAGTCAGGTGATCCGCTTTCCATTGGGGGTAGTCGGCGGGATTACACCGTTTAACTTCCCTGTGATGGTCCCGATGTGGATGTACCCCATTGCGATTACCGCAGGAAATACGTTTATCCTGAAGCCGTCGGAGCGAACGCCGCTGTCTTCGATTCGAATTGCCGAACTGCTAAAGGAAGCAGGGCTGCCAGACGGTGTATTCAATGTGGTAAACGGAGCGCATGATGTCGTCAATGGTCTGTTGGAGCATCCGGACGTAAAAGCGATCTCCTTTGTCGGCTCGCAGCCGGTTGCAGAATACGTGTACAAGACAGCAGCGGCGAACGGGAAGCGTGTGCAAGCACTGGCTGGAGCGAAAAATCATCATTTGGTCATGCCTGATACGGATTTGAAGCGCGCGGCAAAAACAATTACGAGCTCAGCATTCGGCTGTGCAGGAGAGCGGTGTATGGCAGCCAGCGCTGTAGTAGCTGTTGAAGAAATTGCCGATGAGCTGATCGCACATCTGATCGAGGAAGCGAATGCTCTCGCGATGGGGAATGGTTTGGAGGAGGGCATCGACCTCGGTCCTGTCATCCGTGATTCGCACTTGTCTAAAGTACATGACTATATCGAAAAAGGTGTCGCGTCTGGTGCCGCTCTGGTTCGTGATGGTCGTGAGGAAGCGCAAAAGTTGCCGGATGGCTACTTCCTCGGGCCAACGATTTTTGACAAGGCAGATGCCGAAATGGTCATTGTCCGCGACGAGATTTTCGCGCCTGTCTTGAGTGTCATGCGTGTAAAGGACTTTGAAGAGGGCTTGGAGACGATCAGTCGCTCCCGTTTTGGCAATGGGGCGACCATCTATACGAACAACGGAAAATGGGGGAGAGAATTCGTTCAACAAGTGGAAGCCGGGATGGTCGGTGTCAATGTAGGGGTGCCTGCTCCGATGGGCTTCTTTGCTTTCTCGGGCTGGAAACAGTCCTTTTACGGTGATTTGCATGCAAATGGAAAAGATGGGGTTCTCTTTTTCACGAAGAAAAAAACGGTCACATCCAGATGGTTCGAAGATGGTGATACCAGCATAGGCTCGCAAAAAGTTTTTGTAAAATAACCGCTTACGAAAAAGAAGGAGGATTGTGCGATGGAGCAAGGACAGGTAACGAAAGATTTTGATAAAGAGAGCTTGCTGGATGCCGACCGTTCGCATATGTGGCACCATATGTCCCCCTACAACCCCAATCCGATGATCGTAACGGAAGCGAGCGGATCGTGGATCACCGATATCGACGGGAATCGGTACCTGGATGGGATGTCTGGCTTGTGGTGCGTCAACGTTGGCTATGGTCGACAGGAGCTCGCAGACGCTGCTTACGAGCAGTTGAAGCAATTGGCCTATTTTCCACTCACACAAAGCCACGTTCCTGCTATTCGTCTATCCGAGAAGATCAGCGAATGGCTTGGGGAGGAGTATCGCGTATTTTTTTCCAACAGCGGCTCGGAAGCGAACGAAGTCGCATTCAAGATTGCCCGTCAATATCATCACCAGAACGGCGAGCCTGGCCGCTACAAATTCATTTCGCGACATCGCGCTTACCACGGGAATACGATGGGCGCTCTCGCTGCAACTGGTCAATCCATACGCAAGGAAAAATACGAGCCATTAGCGCCTGGCTTCCTGCATGTACCGCCGCCTTACTGTTATCGCTGTCCGGCTGGAAAATCGTACGGCAAATGCAATCTGGAGTGCGCCCAATATTACGATCAAGTGATTAATTGGGAAGGCGAGAAGACAGTGGCTGCCGTCATCATGGAGCCGACCATTACCGGGGGAGGCGTCCTCGTTCCTTCGCCGGAATACATGCCAAAAGTTCGGGAAATCTGCGATAAGTACGGTGTGTTGATGATCGTGGATGAGGTCATCTGCGGATTTGGTCGCTCCGGTCAAAAATTCGGGCACCAAAATTTCGGAATCAAGCCAGATATCGTGACCATGGCCAAAGGTATTACGAGCGCCTACTTGCCACTTTCCGCAACGGCTGTGCGCGCAGAAATCGCAGACAAATTCAATGAGCAGGGGAATAATCTGCATTTCCGCCATGTCAATACATTCGGCGGCAATCCGGCAGCATGTGCACTTGCCCTGAAAAATCTCGAAATTCTAGAAGAGGAAAAACTGGTGGAGAGAGCCGAGGAACTCGGTGCAGAATTGCGTGCCAAGCTGGCTTTTCTCGCAGATCATCCATACGTTGGAGACATTCGCAGCTTCGGCTTCCTGATGGGGATCGAGATGGTAGAGGATCGTAATACGAAGGAGCCTGCGGCACCAGCGAAATTGACACAGGTGATTGCCGAGTGCAAGAAGCGGGGGTTAATCATCGGGCGCAATGGCGACACCATCCCGAGCTTCAATAATGTGCTGACACTCTCGCCACCGTTTACCACGACGAGCGATGATATCGATTTTATTGCGCAAGTGATGAAGGAAGCCTTTGATACATTGGAATAAGAATAGCTTGGACGAAAAGACGAATAGATGAAAGCAGCGGCAGACTAGGAAATGCGAAAATTCTAGTCTACCGCTGTATTTATTCAACGATGCAGCTGATAGCGCTTTTGCAGCTTCGCTCGATGTGCTTCCAAAATTTCCTCAAAAGGAACCTCGTATTGGTTTGCCAGCAAGATTAAATTCCCAAGTACATCGCCTAGCTCTTCCACCAGCTCCTGTCGTGCTTCCGCTGCGGGCTTTTCCCCTTCATCAGGACGATCTCGACCGATTTCAATGGCGCGTACAGCTCTTGCCAGCTCGCCAGCCTCTTCCATCAGAAAACCTACACGAATAAACGGACCGTACCCAGTCCAACCTCGTTCTTGATAAAAATCTCCAACCCATTTTTGGAACTCAGTTATATTCATATATATCTGTCCCTTCCTGATTTTAGTATAATTATATTACACGCAAAGAAATTTAGGAAAAGCCATTCTACTTCAACAAGTTTTGGGAGGATGACATGAAACGTATTTGTGTTTATGCAGGTTCCAATCCTGGTGTAAATCCACTTTTTGAGCGTTACGCCCAGGAGTTGGGAAAAGAATTGGTCGCTCGTGGTCTTGAATTGGTCTATGGTGGCTCTAGCATGGGACTGATGGGGCGCGTTGCAAATGCAGTACTGGAAGGCAATGGAAAAGCGATCGGCGTCATGCCTACAGGACTGTTCCGCGGAGAAATCGTACATAAAGGGCTGACAGAATTGCATGAAGTCCTAACGATGCACGAGCGCAAAGCGAAAATGATCGATCTGTCTGATGGCTTCATTGCTTTGCCAGGCGGATTGGGTACCTTTGAAGAGATTTTTGAAGTGGTGAGCTGGGGGCAAATTGGTATTCACCAAAAGCCAATCGGACTGTTGAACGTGGATGGTTACTATACGCCGTTGATGCAAATGGTAGAGCATGCGACTGAAGCCGGATTTATTCCTGCTATGCAGGGCGAATTGATCCTGTGTGAGAGTGAGCCCGCTACCTTGCTAGATCGGATGAGAGAGTACACACCGCCAGTGAAAGTGAACAAGTGGTCGGAGTTGGATAAATAAGAACGTAAAAAATAACCCGAAGCCCTCCGTATGTGGGAGGATTTCGGGTTATTCTAGTTATTGACAGGATGAATGCAGGAGTGTTATTGTAGTTGATTATATCCCTAGTAAACGTATAGGAATAATATTAATATGATTCGTCTTCATACGTCAGGAGGATTCTTCATGAACAGATCAGCGAAATGGCTACAACTCTCCACTTCGGCAGCCGTGCTCTCAGCGGCGCTCGTTTTTCCAACGGCAGTCGGTGCAGCAACCAAAACAACGGTTGAAGCACATGCAGAGTGGAACAGCTTTTTACAGCAGCAATACGGTGTGACTTTTGACAAGACAGTGACTCGCGAGCAATTTGAGAAAGCGTTGCTCAAGATCGTATCTGCTACTACAAGTATATCGGAAAAAGACTTGTCAGCCAAAACTTTCTTGCCTGCATCTAAAGATTCCTCCAAGCTGCTTGTATGGGAAGCGGTCAGTGCTGCTGCAAAAGCGGCAGAGTTAAAAGAGCTCGGGTATACATATAGCGAGGAAAAAGTAGCGACTGCCTTGAAAAAAGCAGGGATTTCGTATAAAAAAGGCGGCACACTTACCTTGCAGGCTGCACAAGAGCTGGCAGTGGCCGTTGACACGGGGCTTGTGTCCGCCAATGCCTTGAAGTCAGCTTCGGTAGAAGGGGCAGTATCCGCAGAGCTTGCGAGTCAATTGCTAGCAAAAGTAGCAGAATTCCATGGCTCAGCCAAAAACTATTTGGGAACAATCGCCGATGAAGAGATTTTTGGCAAGCTGGCACAAGCATGGAATGAATCGCAAATCATCAAAGCTGGTGAATTGCAGGAGCTCGTAGACAAAGGCTTGAAGCAAAACCTGATTACTGGCTACAACCTGAAGGATGCTGCATTCGATCCTCATTTTGATCCACAGCGCACGATTACGTACGGGCATAGTGATATTGCTCACGCTATTCAATTAATCGGCCTGCTAAAAAGTGAAGGCGTCAATGCCAAGGTTCAATTTGAGCCAAAAACATCTGCCTTCATTTATCTGAAAGAATGGGGAGAACCCGTTCAAACAGCCGATTATCAGGTAGTTCAGATTGAAAACGGCAACTACATTGCGTATGCCAAGGAGTACGATCTCAGCCTGGAATTCGACAGCGTAGAGGCGAAGAAGAAGTTCCAGCCACTTGTTTTGAAATATGCCAAACGGGATCAAGAGGACATGACCGGATTGCTTAAGGCATCTTGGTGGCAGCCGCTTTATCATTCTCGTACGGAGCTGGCAGATTATGCTGTCATTACGAACAACGTGTTAAAAGACGGCCGTTATGTTGTGCAGTCTTTCTCCCTGAATGAAGAATCACCAAAAGTCGTGGAAGGCTTCCAGAAGCTGAATGCCAAAGTAAAAGTAGAGACATACAAGTTTTGGGTAGATCAACCGTTCTTCAATTATCTCAACGGTGAATCAAAGTAAATCAAGTGCATTGAAAAGCGTCCTTCCCTTCAAAAAATTGGGGAAAGGACGCTTTATTCTGTTACATTGATATTGGATAAAAAACTTTTTAGCGGATTTTGTCTATTTCTGGTATAATTTAGGGATAATCGTTGTTTTATGACGATGATTGTATAGTCATGCTGATAGTTTGGGAGGGAATGAAGTGGAAAAGAAAGCGATAAGGCTACTGTTGTCCTGCTGTTTGTTCGCTTCGACAGCATTTGCAGCAAACGCATCAACGACAATGCCAACCTCAACGCAAAGCGGTACTGGAACATCCGTGCAGGCACCAGCAGATTTGTCAAAAGGGCTGCTCGTGAATACCTTCACTTCCCATCAGTGGAAACAAGATTCGCTCACGAAGCTTCTGGGGAAATCCGTAAAAGAATTTGATGATTATGTGTATTATCCACAAGGAATCAGCATGAAGTGGGACGAAAACAAGCAAGCGTTTGCCGTTCTCGTTGAACCTTCCTATAAAGGCGAAGTTCTAAAAGGGATTACGACCTCTAAAAGAAAAGACGAGATCATCCGAATCTTGGGTAAACCACATTTCTCTGATGAAAAGCTTGCGTTGATTGGCTATGCGGAACAGGGCTATCACTTGTTCTTCACGTTCACGCAGGATAAACTAAAAGCCATTTCTATTTATCGTCGCGATCAGATCGCCGATACAAAAGCACTTGTTGATATGGCTAAAAACTTGCAAGACTATGGTGAAAAATTAGGGGCACCCGCAGAATTTGCTGATTTTTCTATCTTTGGCGCTTGGGGTAAGCCGGATTTTTCGTATCACCTTAGAGGAATCGGTACATACGCCTGGGAGTATCCTTCCAGAGGCATCGCCTACGATGGTATGCCAGATGATGCAACGCTAACCATCTACAGTAATTTTCCCAGCAAAGACAAGCTCGCAGATTTGAAAAACGTAAAGAACATCGTCTTTTCGAAAGAAGATTCCCTGTTCTTGATCGAAAAACTGAGAATCGAATCGGAAAAAGAAACAATCGAATTGGCAAAAAAAGCCGGAGTTCCTTCACCAGACAAGAAAAAAATTGCCGTGATCGATTCAGACAATTTGTACAATAATGCGAATCTACGTTTCTACCAGCCAGATTACACACCGCTAGCTCAACTGTTTCCAGGTTATTTTATCGATGAAGTAACATGGCTGGACAACAATTGGATCTTGTATCAGACCATGATGGGTGTGGGAGTTTATCATGTCGCGACCCATGAAAAGATAGAAATTGTAGGGATGGAGAAAAAGGCAAACGAGCCGTTTGATATGTTGGATGTCCTTTCAGTCAAGCCGGATCTGACGAAAAAAGCAATTGTGTTTGAAGTCAGCATGAAAGAGAAGAAACAGACTTACATGGTGCGCTATCAAATCACGGGTAACAAAATTACGTTCTCCTGGTAAAGAGGAGGAACTAGTGCTCTTTTTTGGCGCTGATGGGCGAGGTGGCTGCTTCTTTCTCGGCCAGATACGAGCGCATGCCTCGAACAAACAACTCACGAAGGACCTCCTGCTGCGTTTTGCTGCTGACAAGTGAGCGAATGAGCTCTAGCTCAGCTACCAATTCTGAATCAAGGTGAAGGTTGACAGTCTTCCCTTTGGTCCGTGGGTGCAGCTCGTAGTAATCCGTTGATTTTTTTACGATTCCTTCGATGACAGCAGCTTCGTCCAACCATTCATGGTCGGGGATATACAAGCAAGGTGCTTCTAAAATAATATGGGTCAGTTCTTCGCTAAAGCGTATGGCGAGGGTCTGGCCCTTTTTTTTATGCACATCGCGGATTTGTCGTGATCTCTCTTGATTGGCAACTGTATTTTCCAGCGTGAGTACGGCCAGTTCCATAGTGCCTCCTTACGGGATGAGCAGTTCTTCTTCTGGTACCGACAACAATACTTCTCCCGTTTTTTCCAATTGGACTTGGTAGGTGAAGTGCTGATCGCTTCGCTCGATGGATGTGATGATTCCCCAGCAGCAATCCCTCTTTCTTGTGAGTTGGACACGATCCAAAACCTCGTAGCTCGGGCGAAGATACCCTTTTTTATATAGATAAGTGAGTACGGATTCTCGAGGAAAAAGAAATCGTTTGTTTCCTTGTTTACTGACCAACAAGGGGAAGGACTCCCGTTCGTCTATACAATCCCCTAAATAGCCTTGATCTGCCCAGCGTTTGACGGTAGCCATACTACCAGCACGACCGGCTTTTGACTCCAGGATGTCGAGTATTTCGCGCGAAGAAAGAAACGCTTTGCGCTTTTCGAGTTGCGTTAGGTAGTTTTTGCGCTCGGCTTCCAATTGGCTGAGAAGCGTATGTGCTTCCGCGATTTTTTGTTTCACTATCCTGATCTCCAGATCGTAATCCTTCATACGGGATGGCCCTTTCTACCTTGTTTGTTTTTATCCTATTCGAACATGAAATCATTCATGTCAATTCAAGCAGATTGATTTCGCTTCCTCACTAGGCAAATACGAAATGTAACAATCATAAAAAAGCGAATTCGCACATTGATTAATAGCAAGCATGTTTAGATCTGGTGAGGAGGTTGTGGACAGATGAGCATTCCCAATGAGCTCGCGAAAAATTTCTCGGAAGTCGTGCCTGCCCTAAAACCGATGGAAGCCATCCATGAAGCGAATCGTTGCTTGTATTGCTACGACGCACCTTGTATTAAGGCTTGTCCCACGTCGATCGACATCCCTTCCTTTATCAAAAAAATTGCGACCGGGAATTTGTTCGGATCAGCCCGGACGATCATGGAATCGAATCCAGTCGGGGCGAGCTGCGCGCGCGTATGTCCAACTGAAGAGCTGTGTGAGGGTGCTTGTGTACTCAATTCAGCCTCCAAGCCCATCATGATCGGCCTGCTCCAGCGTCACGCGACAGACTGGGCAATCCAAAATCAGGTCACGCTTTTTTCAAAAGGCGAAGCAAATGGAAAACGGGTAGCCATCGTCGGAGCGGGCCCTGCGGGATTATCAGCAGCGCGTGAGCTTGCGCGTCTCGGCTACGCGGTTACGGTATTTGAAGCAAAGGAAAAAGCGGGGGGACTGAACACGTACGGCATCGTGTCGTTCCGTCTGCCACAGGAAATTTCGCTATGGGAAGTAGAGCAAGTAGAGGCATTGGGGGTAGAGATACGTACGCATACACGAATCGGCGAGGATGTGTCGCCAGATGAGCTACTTGACCAGTATGACTCCATCCTATTGGCAGTTGGTATGGGCAATGTCCCTCAGTTGAATATCCCGGGAGAAGAACTGGAAGGTGTTCTCGATGCCATCGCACTTGTGGAGGAGACCAAGACCAAGCCACTATCAGACGAGATGCTAGGCAAAAAAGTCGTGATCATCGGTGCGGGGAATACGGCAATTGACGCTGCAACCTGTTCGAAACGGCTGGGTGCAGACAATGTCCAGATTCTGTACCGGCGGACCGTTCAGGAGATGTCCTGTTATCAGTTTGAGTACGAATTCGCCAAGCAGGATGGCGTAGAATTCCGCTGGCTCGTTGCCCCAACGCGTGTACTCGAGGAAAACGGCCGAGTGAAGGGATTGGAACTGGTGCGCATGGAGCTGGGTGAGCCAGATGAGAAAGGAAGAAAGCGTCCAGTAGAAATTCCAGGCAGTCATTTTGTCATCGAAGTCGATTACGTCGTCAAAGCGATCGGACAAAACAGACATCTGTCATTACTAGAAGCATTTGGGCTCCAACATCGCAATGGGATTGTCAAGGTCGAGGAAGGCACCTATCGAACCTCCCATGTCAAAGTTTACGCGGCGGGCGATGTCATTTTTGGTGGAGGCAAAACAGATGCGATGGTCGTCGATGCAGCCAATCATGGGAAACGAGCGGCTCATGCCATCCACCAATCGCTCCGTGATCAAATACAGCCAGTATAAAAGGAGGAGACCTATCATGGCAGATCTCAGCATGAATCTGGCAGGAATCCAATCCCCGAATCCATTCTGGTTGGCTTCTGCGCCGCCGACCAATTCAGGCTACCAAGTGCAGCGTGCCTTTGAAGCGGGCTGGGGTGGCGCGGTCTGGAAGACACTCGGAGAGCCGATCATCAACGTCACCTCTCGCTTTGCCGGTCTGAACTTCGGGGGTCAGCGCGTCTTTGGTTTCAACAACATTGAACTGATTACGGACAAACCGCTCGAGGTCAATTTGAAGGAAATGGATGAAACGAAGCGGCGTTTTCCGAAGCACACGTTGATTGCGTCGTTAATGGTTGAACATAAACGGGAAGCATGGCACGAGATTGTCAAAAAGGTAGAGGCAATCGGCGTAGACGGTCTGGAATTGAATTTTGGTTGTCCGCACGGCATGGCAGAACGCGGGATGGGCTCTGCGGTTGGTCAGCATCCAGATTTAATCCGGCAACAGGTCGAATGGGTAAAAGAAGTCGCCCAAACCCCTGTCATCGTCAAGCTCACCCCAAACATTACGGATATTCGTTTTACTGCACGATCCGCAAGCCAGGGAGGGGCAGATGCCATCAGCATGATCAACACGATTAACAGCTTGATGGGGGTTGATCTCGACAAATGGCTGCCGATCCCACACGTGGATGGAAAAGGGGCGCACGGCGGCTATTGTGGACCAGCAGTCAAACCAATCGCCCTGAACATGGTCGCAGAATGTGCACGCGATCCCAAGGTTGGTATCCCGATCTCTGGTATTGGAGGAATCTCTGATTGGCGCGACACAGTTGAATTTTTGCTGATGGGTGCAACGGGTGTTCAAGTATGTACAGCTGCCATGCATCATGGATTCCGGATCGTCGAAGACATGATTGATGGGCTTAATAATTACCTGGATCAGCGCGGAATTGCCTCCGTGATGGACATTGTCGGAAAAGCCGTACATTCGTACTCGGATTGGGGCCACTTGAATCTGAATTACAAGGTCGTGGCACGCATCCATGAAGAGACCTGTATCAATTGCAACAAGTGTCATATCGCTTGTGAGGACACCTCGCATCAATGCATTGACATTGTTCCTGATGAAGTAACAGGCAAAGAGCGCTTGGTCGTACGAGAGGAAGATTGTGTGGGCTGTAATTTGTGCTCGATCGTTTGTCCAGTGGATGGGACGATCGAGATGGTCGAGATCCCGAGCGACAAAGCCCCTCTCAGCTGGAATCAGCGGCAGGCTACTTTGGCTGCGGGTGGTAGCTGCGAGCTGTAAAGCAATCATGTTTTCGGCGTGGGATGCATAGCGTGTACAAGGGAAGGCATGTCTACTCAGCGATGGGTTGAAGGGGAGATGATCATCGGATGAAAAAATGGATTCGAAATGGCACAGTCGTGACAGCGTCAGACACGTATCAGGCGGACATTTTGATCGAAGGGGAAAAGGTAGTCGCAATCGGCTCCAATCTGGATGGGAAAGAAGCCGAAATGATCGATGCTACCGGGTACTACGTTTTCCCAGGAGGGATTGACCCACATACCCATCTCGATATGCCTTTTGGCGGAACGGTTACTTCCGATAACTTTTATACAGGCACGAAGGCAGCAGCCTTTGGCGGGACGACGAGCATCATCGATTTTTGCCTGACGAATAAAGGCGAGCCATTGCATTCATCCATTTCGACCTGGCACGAAAAAGCAAGAGGGAAAGCGGTCATTGATTACGGCTTTCACCTGATGGTTTCAGATGCGAACGATCAAGTGCTCGAGGAATTAGGAGCAGTCGTACGAAATGAAGGGATTACTTCGCTCAAAGTATTCATGGCCTACAAAAATGTGCTGATGGCCGATGATGAGACGTTATTTAAAACATTGGTTCGGGCTAAGGAACTAGGTGCCTTGGTACAGGTCCATGCAGAGAATGGAGACGTTTTGGATTATTTGATCAAGCAGGCAATTGCAAAAGGGCAGACAGACCCCGTGTACCACGCCTACACCCGCCCTCCTGAAGCGGAAGGAGAAGCGACGGGACGTGCAATCGCATTGACTGCACTGGCAGATGCCCAGCTGTATGTCGTGCATGTATCATGTGCAGAGGCAGTGCGCCGGATCGCAGAGGCTCGGGAAAAAGGATGGAATGTGTACGGGGAGACATGCCCGCAATATTTGGTACTCGACATTACGGATCTACAGAAGCCGGGCTTTGAAGGGGCGAAGTACGTCTGGTCCCCCCCACTCCGGGAAAAGTGGAATCAGGACGTCTTGTGGAACGCGTTGAAAAACGGCATCTTGCAAACGGTTGGTTCCGATCATTGCTCCTTTAATTTCTCCGGACAAAAAGAACTGGGGCTGGGGGATTTCACAAAAATCCCGAATGGTGGACCAATCATTGAGGACCGCATGCGCCTCCTCTTCTCGGAAGGCGTAACAAAGGACAAGATCAGTCTCAATCAGTTCGTCGATATGACCTCTACAAAAGTAGCCAAACTGTTCGGGATGTTCCCGCAAAAAGGAACGATTGCGGTAGGTTCGGACGCGGATATTGTATTGTTTGATCCAACGGTTACGCGCACGATCTCTGTTGAAACGCACCATATGAATGTCGACTACAATCCATTTGAAGGGATGGTGGTGAACGGCGCTATCATCTCGGTGCTTTCGCGCGGCTCATTTGTCATTCGCGATCAGCAATTCGTCGGTCAAGCCGGGACTGGACGCTTTATAAAACGATCGACCTTTGCAAGACCGTAATAAGGGAGAGCGTAAAAAGGCGAGGAGGGCGCTTATGGCAGATATCATTCGCATCGGCTTGATTCAGGCAAAAAACGATGTCCACGGAGACGAACCGGTTCATTTGCACAAAGAAAAAGCCATCGAGAAGCATGAGAGGATGGTGCGAGAGGCGGCAGCCAATGGGGCACAAATCATCTGTCTGCAAGAAATCTTCTATGGCCCCTATTTTTGTGCCGAACAGCAACCGAAATGGTATGAGTCAGCGGAAGAAGTCCCAAATGGACCAACCGTACAACATTTCGCTTCCCTTGCCCGTGAATTAGGAACCGTACTCATTTTACCTGTGTATGAACGCGTAGGGATCGGAACGTATTACAATACCGCCGCTGTGATTGATGCGGATGGCACGTATTTGGGCAAATATCGCAAGCAGCATATTCCGCATGTCGGAGTGGGCAGCAGCGGCTGCGGATTCTGGGAGAAATATTACTTTAAGCCCGGCAATCTCGGGTATCCCGTTTTTGAAACCGCTTTTGCCAAGGTTGGGGTGTATATATGCTATGACCGCCACTTTCCAGAAGGCGCACGATTGCTTGGCTTGAACGGAGCGGAGATTGTATTTAATCCGTCTGCAACGGTAGCGGGCTTATCCGAATACTTGTGGAAGCTCGAGCAGCCTGCTCATGCTGTAGCCAATGGATACTATGTGGCAGCGATCAATCGGGTAGGGACAGAAGCGCCGTGGAACATGGGAGAGTTTTACGGACAATCGTACTTGGTCGATCCGCGCGGACAATTTGTCGCCATGGGGAGCCGGGATCAGGATGAGGTCATTCTCGCTGAAATGGACCGGAACAAAATTCATGAGGTGCGAGATACGTGGCAATTTTATCGGGATCGCAGACCGGAGACCTACGAAGATATGGTAAAACTATTACCTTAAGAAAAGAGTGAGGGAGGTGCCGGTTACGCGCCTTCCTCCTTTTCACATCATTGGAAGGATTCCATCAGAGTCAAAAGGAGCGTTCAGGGATGAGGCAGATTGTATATCGAGGGGTCGAATACGGTGAGGGACTTCGTGTCGTGAAAGCGCAAAAGTATGAGAGAGCAGAAAGGCGTCATTTTACAAACGGTGCGAGTGCAAAGGCAGTGTTTGGCGCTGGTGTTTACTTGGTGAGCAATCCGGAAATCGCCGCACAGTATGCGATTTGTCATGCAGAAACCAATGGGGAGAAGGCAGTAGTGCTGAGCCAGCAGCTTCATTTGCAGGGTCTCGTTTGTTTGGACGAGCGCTATGGGGAAAATGAACTGCGCATCGATGCATTGCGAGCTGCTTTTTCAGAAGAGGAACTCGAACAAAGACAAAACGGAATGGGCTATGAAGAGTGGCTGCAATGGACAGGGGACAAGGTGCGTGCGTATTTGATTGCCTGTGGATACCGGGGGATTCGGTATCGAATCAGCCCGGAGCTAACGTATTATATTTGCTATGAGCCTGACGTTCAAATCGAAGAGATTGCGATTCTATCCGTGCTCGATGTCAGTCCATTTAAATCATAGAGGAAGGGAGCAAACGAAAGACTGGCAAACCCAACGGGGCAGCCAGTCTTTTTTGGTAGCTTGCTATTAGGAAGCCATCGTTTGTTTGTTGTTTGCCGTGATTTTCTCGTAATCGTTGGCACTCAAGATCGAACCATCATTTTTCATCATCCATGTATAAATCACAAGGGAAATTAGTAATCCGACAGTCCAGGCATTGTCCCAAATAATGGATAATCCCGGGATGTATTTACTAATAAAAGGAATCGCAATCCCGATGAGCATCGCCCAGATGGCTCTACCATTAAAACCCGTTTTGTAGGTGTAGATTCCATTTGTTTTGTACAACTCTGTTAAATGAATACGCCGCTTGCGCACAAGCCAATAGTCGGCGATGGCTATTCCGTCAATCGGGCCTAACAAGGCTCCATATGTGCCGAGCCATAAAAAAATGTAGTTGCCGAAGTTCTCTAAGATGTACCAAGGCTGCATCAAGAGCGACACGACCCCGGCGATGAGGGCGCCGGCTTCATAGGAGAGACGGCGAGGGGCCAGATTCTCCACTGCCCGGGCGGGAGCAACGATATTGGCCGCTACGTTGGTCGTCAATGTGGCAAGAATAATTCCAATCGTTCCGAGGAAAATGGCGAAAGGCGAGAATTTAGCCAACACGGCAGCAGGGTCCCACAACGCTTCTCCGTAAATAACGACAGTAGCAGAAGCGACTGCAACTCCAATGAATGAGAAGAAACCCATCGTGGTCGGTAACGAAGAGGATTGTCCAATGACTTGGGCTTTTTGACTTTTGGCATACCGACAGAAATCCGGAATGTTGAGGGCCATCGTTGCCCAAAAAGCAATGGCTCCCGTCAATGCTGGGAAGAAAACCTTCAGAAATTCAGCAGTGGTAGTGAATTTCGAAGGTGCAGAGAGCATCGGTCCCCATCCGCCTGCTTTCGTTAGCGCCCAGACGAGAAGAGCCAAACTCATAATGATCAGGATGGGAGCAGCCCATGCCTCCATTTTTTTGATCGCTTCGGGACCGCGATAAGCGACCCATACGTTTAACAACCAAAAGCCAAAGAAGGATATCCAGAGATGTCCGGGAACATTTGCCCAGCCTGTCATCGACATGAGGAGTGTATCGATGGCAGCACCTCCGAACCAACAGTTGATGCCAAACCAGCCTGCACCAATCAAACCGCGAGCGACAGCAGGGATGTGCGCTCCTTTGGAGCCAAACCAGAGGCGCGCAAAAACTGGATACGGAATGCCAAATTTCGTCCCGGCATGAGAGTTAAGGAGAATGGGAATAAGGACAATACAATTACCGAGAATGATCGTCAAAATGGCCTGCCACCAGTTCATACCCAAGGAAATTAACCCTGCCGCCATTGCATACGTCGGCAAACAGATCGACATACCAATCCACAAGCTGGCGAAGTTGTAAGATGTCCAGGTGTGCTCTGCTGTCCTCGTCGGTCGAAGACCTTCATTATAAAGCGGACTGTTCTTGATTGCCTCTTCTCCTTCTTTCGTCAGGGTAACAATTCCATTTGATACCGTTTGCGTCTTCACTTCTTTCCCTCCTTTGCTTTTCAAGATGTCTCGTATTCGGACAAGCTCCCCAGTTTGTCTTGAATACAAGTTGTAACATTATATTGGGGGAAAGAAGGCCTAATACCTGAATTTTCGTCGTAAAAAGATAGCCTGCAACGACAAGCTTCGCCATTGACAATGGGAATGATTCTACCTTTTTACCTAATGAGGGTGGTAAGATGAAGCAAGGGGTGAGCAAGCTGTGACGACAAGAAAAATCCATGTGTCTTTGCAAACCAGAATGATTGTATTGATTACTGTTGTCATTATTCTGATTGTTTCGTCAGTTGGAGCGGTGTTTTCTTCCCTTGTCGCCTCTTCGATCGAAGAGCAGGTGGGCAAAAAAGCTTTGAGTGTGGCGAAAATTGTTGCCAGCGATCCTGAGCTGCGTAGTGCTTTTACAAGCGATTACCCTCCTGCGCTCATTCAACCTATCGCTGAAAACGTCCGTGTTCAAACCGGAGCAGAGTTTGTGGTCGTGGGAAACCATGAGGGAATTCGGTATGCGCATCCGATTGTGGATCGGATTGGAAAGGAAATGGTGGGAGGAGATAACGAGCCTGGACTCTCGCATGGTCAATCGTACATATCGAAGGCAGTCGGCAGCATGGGACCATCATTGCGAGGGAAGGTGCCGATCAAAAATGAGAAAGGGAACATCATCGGAATCGTATCCGTTGGGTTCCTGCTAGAGGATATCGAGGAGGCCATTGACCTCTACCAAGACCGTATCTTGATTCTGACTCTTCTCGCTTTGTTGTGCGGTGTTGCTGGTGCCATTGCACTCAGTCGCTATTTAAAGCGCTTAATTTTGGGATTGGAGCCGGAGGAGATCGCATCGTTATACGTAGAGAGAAATGCTGTACTGGAGTCAGTCCGCGAAGGCATCGTGGCGATTGACCGCAATAAACGCATTACGATGATGAACAAGGCTGCCATTCGTATTTTGAACTTACCGGAAGAAGAGTTTCATCGCAAAGAAATAGTGGAAGTACTACCAGACAGTCGTATGCCAGAAGTTCTGGAATCAGGCGAGCATCAATTCGATCGCGAAACGATCATGAGCGGAAAAGAAATCATTGTGAATCGACTTCCGATCAAGTTCGGGGGGAAGGTCGTAGGAGTAGTCAGCAGCTTTCGGCCTAAATCGGAAATTGACCAGCTAGCTTCTGAATTGTCCCAAGCGAGGCGTTATGCGGACGTACTTCGCGCCCAAACACATGAATTTCACAATTTGTTGTATACCATTTCCGGCTTGTTGCAGCTTGGTTCGATTCAGGAAGCGGTCGAGCTGATTACGAGTGAAACGTCCGCACAACAAGAGATGATTTTATTTTTGGCGAAGCAAATTCCTGACCCGTTAATAGGAGCATTACTGTTAGGTATGCACAATCGAGCCAAGGAGCTGAAAATTCAATTCGTCATCCATCACGACAGTCACTTGAAGGAGCTCCCGCCGACGATTAACCGACAACAGATCGTGGTTTTATTGGGGACACTGATCCAAAATGCGATGGAAGCTGTCAACGAGCCATGTGTCGAGCACAAACGAGTGGAGTGTTATTTGTCTGACACGGGCGATGAGATCATGTTTGAAATCGAGGACTCAGGACCGGGAGTTGGGGAAGAACTGCGAGAAAAAATATTCGAACACGGCTTCTCAACGAAAAAAGGCGAAGATCGTGGAATTGGTCTTGCCAAGGCGCATGGAATCATTAATGAATGGGATGGCTATATTCTCGTCGGCAAAAGCGAGCTAGGTGGTGCACTTTTCACAGTATCTCTACGCAAAAGAATGGAGGTGGCGTCTTGAGAAAGCTGGAGGTTCTCATCGTTGAAGACGATATGCGGATTATCGATATCAACAAGCGATTTGTCAGCAAGATTGAAGGCTTTGAAGTCATTGCTACAGCAACGAATGGGACGGATGCCAAAGAATTGCTGTCTTGTACGCGCCCCCAGCTCGTTTTGTTGGATGTGTACCTGCCTGACATGCTGGGAACGGAGCTAGTCTGGCATATTCGGCAACATTACCGCGAAGTTGACGTGATCATGATCACCGCAGCCAAGGAAATGGAAATGGTACAGGAAGCACTGCGCGGCGGAGTGTATGATTACATCGTCAAGCCGCTGGTTTTCGAGCGTTTTCGTGAACGGTTGGAAAGCTATCGCAAGCATGTCATTCGGACGAGAGAAGCCGTCGAGATAGACCAGGAAGTCATTGACCAAATGCTGACCAGAAGACTGGTCGCCCCGAAAAATCGGGATGTGCTTGCACCAAAAGGAATTGATCTCTTAACGCTTGAAAAGGTGATCGAAGCGATCAGACAGACGGGAGACAAGGGGGTCTCGGCGGAGGAAATTGGCCGCGAGATTGGAACCAGTCGAACAACGGCGCGACGGTATTTAGAATACTTGGTCCTGGAAAAAAAGGCGCGTGCTGACTTGATTTATGGCACAGTTGGCAGACCGGAAAGAAAATATCGCTATCTTCCGTCATGTTCCATGAACAATATGAACAAAAAGTGATTAATTTTCAAAATAGACCTTATGCACGAAAACTATTCCCCTGGCTACCGCGGTGGTACATTATGTTCAAGCGTGATAGCGCTTACAAATAAGCGGGTTAAGGGGGATATTTGCTTGATGAAAAGAAAAAAAGTGCTAATCACATTGTCCACTTTTCTTACACTAGTTTTGACTGCTTGTGGTGGAGGTACCGGAAATACGGGAACAGCAACTCCCGGAGCGCAGCCTGCCCCAGAGGCATCCAAATACCCGGAAAAGCCGATCGTGTATGTAGCTCCATCCGGTGCAGGTGGAGGCTGGGATAAGACAGCTCGCTCGGTAGCAAAGGTGTTAGCAGAAAGCAAGCTGGTGACAGAAACCATCACGGTAGAAAACAAGCCGGGCGGCGGGGGAACCGTGTTCTTGGCTGAGTATGTAAGCAAAGACAAAGGCAATCCTTATAAATTATTCGTGAGCTCTCCTCCTATCTTGATTAACCATAACAAAAAAGAGGGGAACAGCCCATTTGGCTACAAAGAGGTCACACCATTGGCGCAAATGACGAAAGATTTCGGTACTCTTGTTGTAAAAGCGGATTCACCTCATAAGGACATCAAGAGTGTGCTGGATGCGATCAAGGCTGACCCTAGCAAAATTACTCTGGCAGGGGGCTCTGCTCCTGGATCGATGGACCATCTGATCGGCGTATTACCAGCAGCTAAATATGGAATTGATCCGAAAAGCGTCAAATACGTCTCGTATGATGGCGGTGGAGAAGCAATGGCAGCCTTGCTGGGCGGGAATGCAGACATCATTGCAACGGATGCTTCCAGTGTGGGTGAATATTTGAAAGCAGGGAAAATTCGCGTGTTGGGCGTTACTTCTGATGAACGTCTCGGCGGCAATTTGAAAGAGATCCCGACATTAAAAGAGCAAGGCATTGATGCGACGTTCACGATTTGGCGCGGTGTTTTCGGTCCGGCTGATATGCCAGCAGACGCAAAAGCTTACTGGGATGCCAAGCTGAAAGAGCTTTCCAAGCATGAGGCATGGGCCAAAGAATTGGCGGCAAACGGTTGGGAAAGCGAGTACAAGGACGCTGCTGCTTTCTCTGCATTCCTGGACGAACAAGATAAGCAGGTCAAAGAACTGTTGACATCACTGGGAATGTCGAAGTAGGGAGAGGAGGGGCATCCCCTCCTTTTTCCACAACTTAGGAGGTATACATGAACCTGATGTTTGATCGGATCGGTAGCCTGTTCTTTGCGCTTGTAGGTGCACTCTTTATCGCTGAAAGTCAAAATATTTCGTCTAGTGCATATGGAAGTCAGGTCGGGCCGAATATGTTTCCATTCGGACTTGGCGTCATCCTGATCTTGTTGAGCTTGCGACTGTTGTGGGAAACCTATAAGAAAGGCGTGGTTGCTTCCACATCTGTGTCACAGAGTCCACTGCGATACAAGCGGTTTTTATTCATACTGGCAGCGACAGTTTTGTATGTTTTGTTGCTGGAGCAACTCGGTTATGTTATCGCGAGCTTCGCATTCCTTCTGTATGCCTTCACCATGATGGGCAGTAAAAGCGTACTTAAATCGGCAATCGTTTCCTTACTGTTTTCAGTAGGCGTTTATGTCATCTATGTGCATTTGCTAAAAGGTACGCTTCCAGGACTACCTGCCTGGCTAGGCGTCTAGGGAGGGGATAGATTAGCATGAGTGCCTTGCAATTTTTGGCGGATGGTTTTCTCGTTGCCCTACAGTGGCATAATCTTGTCTTTGCCTTTATTGGCGTCCTGATCGGTACTGCGGTAGGGGTCCTTCCCGGCATCGGTCCGATGAGCGGCGTCGCGTTATTGATGCCCGTTACGGCTTCCTTGACCTCTGGCTTACCTCCTGAGAGTGCGGCGGCTAGCGCACTGATTTTGTTGGCAGGCGTTTACTATGGTGCGATGTACGGTGGCTCTACGACATCCATTTTGTTAAATACACCGGGTGAATCCTCCTCTGTCGTCACGACATTGGATGGCTATCAGATGGCCAAACAAGGACGTGCTGGCGCAGCGCTGTCGATTGCTGCGATCGGTTCTTTTGTCGCGGGGCTAGTAGCGTTGATAGCGCTTGTGTTTTTAGCTGATCCATTATCCGATCTCGCTTTGAAATTCGGCCCCGCTGAATATTTCTCCCTCATGCTTCTCGGTTTGTGTGCGGTCAGCGGACTGGGGGGTAAGTCGATGACGAAAGCCCTCATTATGACAGTCATGGGACTGTTGCTTGCGACAATTGGGATGGATACCGTTTCGGGTGTGGCGCGATTTACTTACGATATTCCCGATTTGTACCAAGGCTTGGAGTTCCTCACGATAGCAGTTGGTTTGTTTGCCCTTGGCGAAGTGTTCAAGACGATAATCGAAGACGATCAATCCTCAAAGGAAATCATTAAAGTGGGGAGGGTACTGCCTTCCAAGCAGGACTTGAAAGAGAGTGCCGGGCCGATTACACGCGGGTCGTTGCTCGGCTTTTTCATTGGTGTTTTGCCTGGTGCTGGCGCTACCCTCGCATCCTTCTTCTCGTATATTTTTGAGAAAAAGCTGAGCAAAGATCCTAGCCGCTTTGGAAAAGGAGCGATCGCAGGTGTAGCAGCACCGGAGTCTGCAAACAATGCTGCTTCTGGCGGTGCGATGATTCCACTGTTGACGTTGGGCATTCCCGGCTCTGGTACCACTGCGATTTTGATGGGTGCCTTATTGATGTATAACGTACAGCCGGGGCCACTATTGTTTAGTGATCATCCACAGATTGCTTGGGGCTTGATTGCTAGTATGTTTATTGGAAATGTCATGTTGCTGGTTTTGAATATGCCTTTGGTAAAAGTGTTTGCCAAAATTATTGAAACACCGTCCCATTTCCTGCTTCCGCTCATTATCGCGATTTCCGTTTTCGGAGTGTACGCTGTGCAAATCAGTACGTTTGACTTGATTTTGCTTGTGATTTGTGGGGTAGCTGGCTATTACCTGACGAAAAACGACTTTCCACTGGCACCGCTTGTCCTCGGCCTTGTTTTGGGACCGATGATCGAAAATAACATGAGAAGAGCGTTGACCACCTCGAATGGCGACTTCTCAATCTTCTTCACGAAGCCGCTTTCCGCTGCTTTTCTGGTTTGTGCGGTTTTGTGGTTGCTGATCCCCCTACTCTTAAAACGCAGAGGGAAGCAAGTCATTATCAGTGAAGAAGCGTAACCTCTTCTTTTTTGTCTTGACAGCTTCCTTGTGAGCCCGTATCATTGGAAAAATTTCGAGGGACTGTTCTGCCTGATGATTGAAGCAGAACAGTAGAGGAGAGACAGACATGTTAAACATTGAACCTGTTATCTTGGAAGGCAAACTGGTCCGATTGGAGCCGCTCAGGATGGCTCATGTGGACGGAATCTGGGAAGCAGGTGCATTCGAAGAGATTTGGCCCCATATGTCCATCACCATTCGAACGAGAGAAGATGCTCAGGCTTTTATCCTGCAGGCTTTAAAAAATGAACAAGCCCAATCAGAATTGCCATTCGTCATCATTCGCCGAGCAGATGAGCAGATTATCGGGAGCACGAGATTCTTAGGGATAGCGAAAAAAGATCGCGGGCTGGAAATCGGGTTTACATGGCTGACCCCATCCGTCTGGAAAACGGGTGTCAATACGGAATGTAAATGGCTGCTTCTGCGCCATTGCTTCGAACAACTGGGGTGTATTCGCGTACAGCTCAAGACAGATTCGCGCAATTTGAATTCGCAACGTGCGATTGCCCGAATCGGTAGCATTCGAGAAGGTGTCCTGCGTAATCATATGGTGATGCCAGATGGATATATTCGCGACTCGGTATACTTCAGCATACTCGATCGCGAATGGCCAGAGGTCAAGCAAAAGCTGCAATTGTTGCTGTTTGGTGAATAAAGGCTTGGATTGATTGAAGGGCGTTCAGAGCATGTGTACAATAGGGGTGAACCAAGAGGGCTTACTCTAACAAGACCCGGAAAAGAGGGTATACATGAGACTGCGTTTGTCGACACCGGGCTATTTATTGTTGCTCGGGGATCTGATCGCCTTTGTGCTTTTTGTTTATTACGGAAAAATCATTCATAACTACCCAGTCACGGTCATGGGAATGATCGAAACATTAGCGCCTTTCCTCGTAGGATGGATTATCGCGATTCTGCTTTTCAAGAGCTACGGACAACGAACGTATGAATCGGCGGGCCGACAATTCTTATCAGTACTGATTACTTGGACAGTTGCGGCACCCATTGGCTTGCTGATCCGCTCCTGGTGGACAGATGTACCGACAACGCTTATTTTTGCAGGTGTGACTTATTTCATCACGCTGGCGTTTTTGTTTGGGTGGCGTGTACCGTTCGCCATCGGCTACGCGATCTACAAACGCAAGAGACTACTTGCAACCAGCTAATAAAGTGACCCGAATTGGTTACGCTATCCTATGAACGACGTAGGAGGTGAATCAATTGGGAAAGAACAACAACAGCAAAGACCTCGGGAAAAATCGTGGTAAAACGCTGGATGAAAATGATCGCAACACAAATTTGCGACAATCGAATCATAATGATCGAAATGAAGGAACTGCAAAAGACCGCTGAGCAATCAGCGGTTTTCTTCATTGATACAGGTCATGATGTGATATAATAGATTTTGTTTTTTTCTAGCGAGTGGAGGGAAACGTATGACGGAACCGATGCAGAATGTACAGCCGGTGACCTTGTCGTCACAGGCGTTTTTACTTTTGTGCAGACTATATGATGGCTGCTATGACGAATTAAATCAAAATGAGCAGATTCGCGAACTTGTGGAGTCCATCGGTGATATTTTGTTGGCGGGTGTAGAGACGTTGGAGAAACAAGAAACCAAGCCAAAAAATATTACCTTTCCACTTACCGTGCAACAAGCATTTTTCTTGCGTCGTCTCGTGATTGAGCTGTTGGCTCAGTCGCCGACGGATAAAGAAGACAAAACGACACAATGGCTACAGGAATGTGTGACAGCACTCGCTGGAGGCGGTGTCCAACCTAATGTCAAGCACTCGTGAGCTGCATGTGATTACGAGCGGCCGACATTCGCTTGATGACGCAATGCGAATGGCAGAAGCTGCTTATGCAGGTGGTATGAACTTTTTACACATACGGGAAAAACAGCGTACCGCAAAGGAATGCATGGACTGGGTAAAGGCATTGTCGAATGTTATCCCCCTTTCGTCCTTGATCATGAATGATCGGGTGGACGTGGCAGCTGCGTCTGGTTGTGCTGGTGCTCACCTGGCATACCATAGTCTGTCTCCTGCGGAAGCGAGAATGGTACTGAAGACTGGTCAAAAAATAGGGCGTTCTGTCCATTCCGTTGTGGAAGCACAGGAAGCCATTGCTGCAAAAGTCGATTACCTGCTCTACGGGCATATTTTTGCGAGTGGTTCGAAGCCGGGTCTTGCGCCAAGAGGAACAATCGAACTTGCGCAAATAACGGCAAGATGGCATGTGCCGATCATCGGACTCGGTGGTATCACACCAGATCGGACGACGCATGTTTTGGAAGCGGGGTGTGCGGGCATTGCTGTCTTATCGGGGATCACAGATGCAACGGATGTCAAGTCAGCAGCCAGCGCTTATCGAGAGGCATTGGATCGTTGGGAGGGGAAATAAAGCATGCGTGATAGACAAAGACTTCGAGAAAAGATGGGTGTATATTTTGTCATTGGTACGCAGGACTGCGGGTATTCCAGTGAAAAGACCGTGCAAACCGTGGAAGCAGCATTGCGCGGTGGAGTGGGCACGCTTCAGCTACGCGATAAAGGAAGCAAGCTAACTGCTCGGGAACAATATGAGTTGGGCATTCAGTTGCAACAGCTATGCCGTGAATACGATACCTTATTTTTTGTGAATGACGATGTAGATCTGGCGATTCGTTTGCAGGCAGACGGCGTCCATGTGGGGCAAGATGACATGGCGTTGTCAGAAGTACGAGCCAAAGTTGGCTCTGAGATGTACATCGGTGTTTCGGCAGGTACAGTCGAAGAGGCACTCGCTGCCCAAAACGGTGGCGTCGATTGTATTGGTGTAGGAGCGATGTTCGCTACCCGTTCCAAGGCAGATGCTGGTGAGCCCATCGGACCAGTTGGGCTAGAGGAGATCCGCAAGGCTGTCGGTCATGACTTGCCTATCGTCGGGATTGGTGGTATCACACTGGAAAATGCCTCTGAAGTGCTTGCTGCGGGGGCCGATGGCGTCGCGATTATCAGTGCGATCAGCCGGGCAGAATCACCTGAGAAAGCAGCCCAAGCGCTTCAGCGGATTGTACGAACTCGTTAGCACGGACAAAGCGACGATTACATAAGGTAGGGTAATAGAAACAAACCAGGATGATGCAATAATGGCGATCAAAAGGAGGTGAAGCCGATGAAAAATCGGATTTACCGCATCGGATATGAATGGGTGAGCAAGCGGGAATTGCTCGAGCGATTGTTCATGACCGACTGCATTCTTATCGAACACAAGCGAATTCATCCCCCACCGGAGGATCAAGATACAGAATTGCCACCAGAAAAAGAAACTCATGCTGTTTTAGTTCGCAGTCAGCGCCGCCCTGGCGAATGGGTGACGTTTAACGGGCTATACGAAATACAGACGAGAGAGCCCATTCCCTGGATAGATTCACCGCTGGAGTACCATCAATTCGGCGTAGAATTGATTCCTGGTAATATTCGTAGGGAAAAGGCACCTCAAGGCAGGATACCAGCGCGCACCAAGCTGCAAATCGCAGCTGTGCGACAAGATACGGTATTTGTCACGGTTCCTGGGCATCCGTCCAGACGTTACGAAATGTCGTTGGCTCACGCTCGATTTGCCAAGGATAACCCGACAGAATTGGAAATGAAGCTGCAAGTATACGCTTTTCCTCCACGTAACGATATTTTTGTGGATTGGTTATTGAAAGAAGGGCGCAAAACAGGAATCATTACGCGCTCCAATCAGGAAAGGGTAGAAAAATCTGCTTTTCAGGTGTGGGACGATCTACGCCAAGAATACGGAATTAGTGTCAGTGCGGCATTGATTGCGATTAAACAGGCACTCATTGTCCTCGATCGTGCTGGTGTCGAGACTGACTTCCCATATCCGCCCCAAGAGCGATCGGATATATCTTTGTTCAGTGAATCGGAGAGAGATGCTTTTTATTCCTACCAATCCGTTCGATGTTCGATGGCCGCTGTCGCTGCCTTGCTGACGGCAGACCCGAAAGATCCGTTGCAGGATACACTTTTGATGGATATCATGCTCGAGCAACAAATCAACCGCAGGCGCGAATAGCGTTTGCGGTTTTTAGGTTTTTCGCCAAAGGAGTAGTATAATGGAAATTGGTAGATGAACCCAATGAAAAGGACGTGTGACCCATCATGTATGTATCCATGAACAGACTGACTGTACCAGCAGACTACCAATCCCATTTGGAACGTGCATTTGGTAATGGAGGAGAACGGATGAAGGAGGTTCCTGGTTTTTTGGAGTTCCTTTTCCTGGCACCTACGGAAGGTGACGAATACATCGTGTTTACGAAATGGACAGATGAAGAATCGTTTAAAAATTGGACGGAAAGCGAGGCTTTCAAGCGCGCGCATACAGGAACCAATCCAAATAGCCCGGTAAAATCGGATTTGCGCAATTACGCTGTCAAGTCCCATTCATAAAGCGAAAGCATTTGTCTCCACGGGGGCAGATGCTTTTTGGATTGGTTGACGAATAAACATCCTTGACCTTTTTATGCTCGATCGTGATATGATAGAAAATGTTGGGAAAGCGGTTTCAGTCAAACACGGTTAGGAGGTGAGGGTCTCCGAAAGCGGCAATAAAAGCGCGCGATAATAGGATGCTAGCCGAGATTGTTTGTCTGTAAGGATAAGAAGAGAACCTGATTGGATGGTGTCATTCTCTGCACCAGGATATCATCAAGCCGCTTTACATCTTGTCTCATTTACGTCCATAATAGAGCCTATACATACTTGGGAAAATAGCCTCAATGAAGCACGGAGAAAAGGAGCCAGAGTGTTTTGAAAAATCGAATAAGTAAGTATCTTACTCATTTGGTCCCTGCGGCGGTGGCCAAGACGTTTTCCTTTCTTTCAGATCATCATTACTCTGCTTTGCTTCTAGAAGACCGCGAAAATACAGAGGCTTTGTTTGTTCAGCAAATCACGAAATGGATTGAAGTAGTAAATGCAGTCGACACGTGTGCATTCGAGCGAGAATGGAGCGAAATGGCGTACCAATTTTCGTTGCTCGGAATGAATCTTACGTATTTACAGCAATTTTTGCGCAAGTGTCGAGACGTTATTATCGAAGAAATGAATAACAACGCATTTTCTCTTGCCACGACGGAAATGGAGCGAGTAGAGCTTTTGCAAGCACAGCTTCGTCTCTATCAATCGATGGACTACATATTGCAACAAATGGACGATGTCTTCAACAAAAATTCACATCAATTTCCACTTGAAAAAACACCAACTTCTCGTACAAGTGACGCCAAGGGAGAAAATGTTACCATGCTCGCTGAACAGGAGCTAGTCCAATTGGTTCTACAGTCCAGTGATATTGCCGTTTTGATGATTGACCGCCAGCTAAGAGTCATTGAGGCGAATTACGCGGTCTGTCATTTATATGGCGTGGATCGGAATCAACTCATTGGTCAAAACATTGATCATGCCCTTCGCCCTCATGTAAGCGAGCGTTTTGTCCAGTGGGTGATTGAACGCGGGCAGTCCGGCCATTATGTTGCGGAATACAGAGGCAAATGGACGACAGTGAGTACGAGCCCCATTTATTACGGTGGAGAGATGTGGGGAGCAATCGCCGTTCTTAGGAATGTTACGGAAAGCAAAAAGTACGAAGAAGAATTGAACAAGCGTGAAGCACTGGCAGCAGTGGGGCAATTGGCTGCCGGGATGGCACATGAGATTCGGAATCCACTGACAGCGATCAAGGGCTTCATTCAGTTATTGCGGGAGCAAGGGGAAGCAAATCGTAGTGAATCCTATTTTTCTGTTATCTTAACGGAAATTGAACGCATTGATGGGCTATTGAACGATGTCCTTGTTTTGGCACGGTACAGGGATGATAAAATCGTATCGGAACGTTTCTTAGTGATGGACGAATTATATGGCGTCATTCGTTTACTGGAGCCAGAAGCCAATCGAAGAGGAATCAAGCTAGAGATGGACATTGCACAAGGCGAGTGGCATGTGTTTGGTCATCGTTCACGAATCAAGCAAGCCATCTTAAACATCTTGAAAAATGCGCTTGAAGCATTGATGACCCAAGGCAACCTCGTTCATGTGAAGGTATACTCCTCTCTCAATCAAGTAATCATTGTTGTGGAAGACAACGGACCTGGTCTATCAGATTCTTGCCTGCAAAATTTATTCGTTCCTTTTTATACGACCAAACAAGAGGGAACGGGATTAGGTTTGTCTACGACACAACGCATCATTGCGGATCACGGTGGCGAACTCTATGCGGAAAACTCTCCGAAATGGAAAGGAGCCCGCTTTGAGATACGTTTACCTCTTTCCATTTCCTAAAAAAACAAAATAGGATTGTGACTGTAGACGGATCAAATATCCGTCTTTTTTTATGTTGAAATGAGCGGATAGTCCTACTTGAGAAAAAGTTGCAAGTCTTTCGAATCAATCTTTTTGTAAGTTGTTGTCAAGGTCTGTCGATCAGTGGAATAATTTACAAAACGGTTACAATTTGAACGGAGTTGAACAACTGTGATTCGGATGCTGAAAAAAAACGAAATGAGGTGGAGCTACTGGGAGGTTTGGTATGAGGAATCAGAGCATCTTTATACCGTTCATTACGGAAATGTCGGGGAAATTGGCGAGTATTTTGCTGTAGTAGCGGAACAGATCGAGGGAAGACCTGATGAGGTTTTGCAGAGCTGGACAGAAGAGATGAAAGAACAAGGATATCAGGTCATGAAAGAGCACGATTTCCATCCAATGATCATTCGCTTTCCCCATTTACGTGAGTCAGAGATTGAAATGCGCTATTTGATCGAACAGCTGTTGGACGAATGCTTGGGAAAGACAGGGAATGGTCACAGTGACGGTGGGGAAGACAGTGAGAGGACGTTGGCAGTGATTTGCCGGGTGATCGATACGAAGAAAGCGGCGGCTGCCGTATTTGAAGCGATGTCTTGTGCAAAGGTGGGCGAAGGGGTTTCCATCAGCATAAAGCAGGAGGATGGAAACTTGATTCCACTTCATCCTCCTGCCTAAAACTGTCTGATTTATTTCACGATTTTATGCCGCAGAGCTTTTGCCACTGCCTGTGTACGATCCTCAACACCCATTTTTTGCAAGATGCGATGCACGTGTGTTTTGACAGTGCCTTCAGATATAAACAAGTTTTGCGCAATCTGATCATTTCGATAGCCATCTGCGATCTGTTGAAGTACATCTAACTCCCGATCCGTGAGTTCATCTAGCAAGACTGATTGGGAGGCGGTCGTAGAATCAGGTGTCTCACGTTGACCTTGCAGAGCTTCGGCAAGGGCTTTTGCGGCTGTTACGGTGTGGAAGAGGGCTTCTCCCTGATGGGCTCTGCGAATCAGATCAAGCATTTCCTGAGAGTCGGCGTCTTTTAGCATATAGCCAACCGCTCCCGCGCGAATCCCTTCCACCACGTAATTATGATTGTCAAAGGTGGTGAGGATCAATACCTTCGTGCGAGGATGCTGTAGCATGATTTCTCTTGTGGCTTCAATACCCGACTTGTTGGGCATCTGAACATCCATCAAAACGACATCAGGTGCGAGAGAGCCAATCAGCTCTACTGCTTCTACACCATCGGATGCTTCCCCAATAACTTCCATATCGGCTTGCATTTGTATGACATAACCTAAACCTTGGCGAATCATGGTTTGGTCATCTACTAGGACCACGCGAATGGCTCCTTCTTTTTGTTTAACGGTCATGTTCGCATGCTCCTTTCTGGTTCAGTCTGGTGAATCGGAAAGCTGAAATCGAGTTGGAATCCGTGGGGCTCTCGAATGCGGTACGCGAGAGTTCCGTTCAATAGTTGAATCCGTTCAAATATGCCAGTTAGGCCAAAGCCAGGTTTGATTTTTTGGTCGCTCGTGATGCTTCCATCGTCTCGGATGGACAACAAAAGGATGTCCTTCTTTTGTTCAATGATGACGAGAATTTCTTTTGCGTCAGAATGACGTAAGGAATTGGTGATCGCTTCTTGCAAGATTCGATAAAACGTTATCGTCATTTCCTGAGAGAGCGGGATGTCCAGGTCGGAGCATATCAGCTCCATCTTTATTCCTGTATGCTTTTGAGCCTGCGACAAAAGAGCTCGCAGAGGCGTAAGTCCCAAGGAGGTTTTATCCAGAGCCAGTGTATGGACAGATGTGCGAATATCCTCCAGACTTTGCTTCGCAACACCAAGCATGTTGCGCACGGCTTCTTGTGCGTTGTCAGGTCCATCCTGCAACATATACTTCAAGGCATGTAGCTGGACAATGAGTGAAGTCAAACTATGACCCAAAGCATCGTGAATATCACGGGCAATTCTCGTTCGTTCCTCCAGAACCGCTACTTGCAGGGAATGAAGCGCTGCTTCTTGAAGTTGTAAGTGTGCCTCCTGCAACTCTGTATGTGCTTTTTGCAGCTGCTCCAGGTGCTGTTGGTTGGTTTCGTATGCTTCTCTTTGAATCCGATAGCCACGTGCACCGATATAGCAACCCACATACGTTAGAATATAAGAGATGATGTGCGTGAATCTCAGGTTTTCTTCAAAATATAAAAAAAGCGTACTGCACGTACCAAAAAAAGTAGCATAGGCCAACGCTCGGCGTCCATGAATGTGAAAACCGATAAAAACAGCGAGTGGGAGCATCAAGCCGAAGCCCTCTCCCCCCAAGGTGAGAGACTTTACTAAGGAAACGATTCCAAGCACGACTGCTACTAATTCGAATTGGAAAGGCTTCCATTTTTTCTTGGAAGTCCAAAATACCACAAGGTAACAAATAAATAGTACAATGGTAAGGGAAAATTGCAACGGAGTTTCCCGTTTAAATGAATCAGGAAGCAAAGCTAATACAAGTAAGATGGAAAACCACATGATCAGCAAACGTTTTTGTATGGCTTTCATCATTATCTTCAACAATGAGAAGTCCTTCTTTCTCTGCCGGATAATCACTTAACTTCATTCTAGCATGCGTTGTCGTCTATCTCCAGATAGATAAATCCTTGTCAGAAATCTACCCCTGGGTAGACTTCACTACATATACTTTTCAGTAGAATTATTTTTGGGAAATAAACGACTAGTTATGGGTGTGGAGTGGTTAAGTAAGGATGGCAAGGGAGGTTCTCATGAAAGAACTGATTCAGTTGGCAAAACTCCTGCAAGAAGCCAGTGTTTTGTTTACCACGATTTCTGAGCAAGAGCTGGATACAAGCGATGTAACCTGGCAACAGGTCTTGATTCTGGAGCAGCTTGGAAACGGGCCAAAAACGATGGGGGACATAAGTAAGACTGTCGGTCTTTCATACAGCACAACTTCCGGTCTTATTAACCGATTGGAGCAGGAAAACCTGGTACGCAGATTTCGGGACCAAGCAGATCGACGAGTTGTGTGGGTGTCACTGACAGAGCGTGTGTACCAACAGCGAGACGTGAAATGGGGAAATTCACAAACCGTTTAAAAATGGTTTCACCCCTTTATATTTCGTTAAGCGAAATGTTGTATGAGATTTACCTTGTTCATTTCGTTATGCGAATTATTTCTCACAAAAAATTAGCAGATATATAAAAAAGAGGTGAGTGGATTGAATCTTTCTGAACTATCGATTAAACGCCCGGTCACCATGATTATGTTGACTCTGGCCATGCTGATTTTTGGTTTCGTCTCTCTGCCTCGCTTGGCGATTGATCTCATGCCGGATCTGAACTTCCCGGTTGCTGTCGTGGTTACATCCGTAGACGGCGGATCTCCAAGTGAGGTAGAAAAACTAGTAACGAAGCCGATTGAGGACGCACTTGCAACGGTATCCGATTTAGATAGTATACAATCGGTATCGATGGAAGGCGCCTCGCAGGTTATCCTCATGTTTAACTGGGGGACAGACCTTGATCAGGCGACTCTCGACATGCGAGAGAAGGTAGATCAGGTTCGTGGTTCTTTGCCTGACTCAGCCAGAGCGCCACGCGTACTGCGCATTGACCCGAACAGTACACCGATCATTGAGTTTGCGGTGACGGGCGAGCAAGATATCAACAAATTGAAAAAGATGGCAGAGGATATGATCCAATCACGCCTGGAGCGTATTGATGGGGTCGCATCTGCTTCCATCAGCGGTGGACAAAGCCGGATCATCGATGTTACCGTCGACCCAGCCAAACTGGCGGCGTATGGTTTGTCACTTGACCAAGTCCAGCAGGCTCTACAGGGCAGCAACTTGTCAGGTTCCGGTGGAGCGGTACGTGAGGGTGATGCCAAGCTCAACATCCGTGTACAAGGTGAGTTTGCTGATGTCGATCAAATCGCGCTGACACCAATTTCTGTCGGAGGAAACTCCATCAGGCTCAGCGATATTGCCCAGGTAAAGGACACGCATCAAGATGTAACGCAAATGAGTTACGTGAATGGAACACCTAGCTTGGGTATTAGAGTGACAAAAGCTTCTGGCGGAAACACCATTGAGGTAGCAGATGATGTAAAAGCTGAGCTGGAGAAAATCAAAAGCGAACTGCCAGAAGGCGTTCAAATCATTACAACTCTAGACACATCCACCTACATTAAGGATTCCGTTTACACGACCGCTGAACATGCCCTGTTGGGTGGCGGTATCGGTATGATCTTGCTGTTCTTCTTCTTGGGCAGCTTGCGATCCATGGTAATTGCGGTCATTGTACTTCCTGTATCGATCGTCGCAACGTTCTTGCTGATGTACATGTCAGGACAGACGATCAACCTGATCTCCCTCTCCGGTTTGACATTGGGATTGGGATCATTGATTGACTTTGCGGTTGTTATGCTCGAGAATGTTTTCCGTCATCGAGAACAGGGAAAAGGTATGATGGAAGCGGCCTTGGATGGTTCCAAAGAAGTAGGTACGGCAGTAATGGCTTCGGCTTTGGCGCAAATTTGCGTATTCTTGCCGATTGCCCTCACGGAAGGTATTGCTTCTGAGTTGTTTGGACCACTTGCATTGACGGTTGTTTACTCACATATTGCGGCGCTTGTCTTCTCCATTTTGCTGGTGCCGATGCTGAGTTCGAGAATTTTGAACAAAATTCCGTCGCATACGCATCATGAGAACTATCGTGGAATCAATCCGGTTACTTGGTTCAACATTGGATTTAGCAAAGTAGAAAAAGGCTACCAAGGATTGTTGAAATGGTCATTGGGCCATCGTAAAACCGTCATGATTTCTTCGGTTGTCCTGATGGTGGGCTCTCTCGCATTAACTCCGATGATCGGGGCAGAGTTTATCCCGGCTATGGACCAAGGTCAAGTAAATATCTCCATCAAAATGCCGAATGGTACGGTTCTCGCTGAAACCGAGAAAGTAACCAGACAAGTAGAAGAAATTGTCAACACAGTTCCGGAGAAGAAAATTGTAGCGACTTCGGTTGGTAGCAATGCATCACCGATAGCGAGCACATTGTCATCCAATCAGGGAACGATCACCCTGATGCTGGTAGATCTCGACCAGCGCAAACGTTCCTCCAATGAAATTGTGATGGATCTCCAGGAAAAGCTGAAGCATATTGCCGGACCAGAAATTAAGGTAAGTGCACCAGCTGGTATGTCTACAGGTTCCCCCATTCAATTGAAGGTGAGCGGGGATGACTTGGCCGTACTGAAGGACATCAGTGGTATTATTAAAGGCGAGATTGAGAAGGTACCTGGTACGAGTAACGTAACAACCAGCTTGGAAGAATCAAGACAAGAGCTGGAAGTGAAAATCAATGCTGAGAAGGCGAGCTTGTACGGATTGACGACTGGACAAATTCTCTCCAGTGTTCGAACTTCCTTCCAAGGTCAAACGGTAACGCACTATCGCACGGGTGATGATGAGATTGACGTCAACCTCAAGCTGCCGAAATCGTATCAGGAAGATATCAACTTCTTGAACAATTTGCGAATTTCCGCTCCTGGTGGCGCACAGATCGCATTGACCTCGGTTGCGACTATCAATAAGATAGATGTGCCGGTATCGATTAACCGTGCCAACTCCAGCCGTGAAGTTCAAGTAACAAGTGATTTGGCAGGGCGTGACCTGAGCTCTGTCACGCGTGAAGTGCAAGAGAAAATTTCGAAGCTGAATCTCCCGGATGGCTACACAGTCGATTTTGGCGGGCAAAGTGAAGAAATGATGGAATCATTCAGTAGCCTTGCTCTCGCGATTGTCCTGTCAGTCGTGTTGCTCTATATGGTAATGGCTGCGCAGTTTGAATCGCTATACACCCCATTTATCATCATGTTCTCCGTGCCACCAACCGTTACAGGCGTTCTGCTTGGACTATTGGTGACAGGCACGACGATCAGCGTTGGGGTTTTGATCGGATACATTTTGTTGATCGGTCTGGTCGTGAACAACGCGATTGTATTGATCGACTACGTGAACCAACTACGTGCAAAAGGTATGGAGCTGTTTGATGCGATCCTGCACGCTGGCCCGATTCGTCTTCGTCCGATTTTGATGACGACACTCACCACGATTCTGGCGATTGGACCACTTGCGTTCTCTGGTGGCGCCGGATCTGAGACGAACGCACCAATGGCCGTGACGGTTATTTTCGGTCTTGGATTCTCTACCTTGATTACACTGGTTCTGGTTCCTGTCGTTGCTTCTTGGTTTGATGATGCAGGGAAAAAGAGACGCTTGAAGCGCCAGTTGAAACTAGAAAAGAAACTTGCTAAGAAACAAAAGAAAATCAATCCCGCTTTGGAATCGTAAGACGTTTGTGGGAAGAGGAGGGACATACATGAAACGAAGTAAAAAACCCGTCATTTTGGCATTGCTGGCCATCACTCTAGTGGCAGGGTGCTCCAGCCCGCAAGCGGAAACGCCGCCTACGGAAACGGTGGAAGCCGCCGCAACCCCTGTACAGATTGAAACCGTCGCTACAGGCTCAGTAGTATCAGATTCTGGTCTCACGGCAAAGCTGGCGCCGAGTGAGGAAGTGCAAGTTTCCCCGAAAATGGGCGGGAAAATTTCTTCCCTGCCAGTGAAACTGGGACAATACGTGACAAAAGGTCAAGTATTGTTCAAGCTCGATGAAAAAGATCTGGTGAACGGTGTCAAGCAAGCAGAAGCAGCCTACAATGTATCAAAAGCCAGTTTAAACCAAGCAGGCAGCAGTTCAGATCAAGGCTTGGTGCAAGCAAAAAATAGCCTGAAGCAGGCAGAAACTGCCCTTCAGGATGCAAAAGTAAACCAGCAGCGGATGCAACAGCTCTTTTCACAAGGAGCGATTTCCGCACAGCAGATGGAACAGGCAAACTCCCAACTGACAACAGCACAGACTTCTTATGATAACGCACAGCAGACTTTACAATCAGCTGGGCAAAAAACGAGCGTACAAGTTTCTGAAGCATCTGTGCAGCAAGCACAAGTAAGTCTGCAAAATGCTCGTGAGCAATTGGCGAATGCGACTGTGACGTCTCCGATCAACGGATATATTTCCAGCGTAAGCGGTGCAGTTGGTCAAATGGCAGGTCAGCAGCCGGTTGTGGTTGTCGTTAACACGAACCCACTTCTGGTAAAAGCAAATCTGTCTGAAGCTGATATTACAAAAATAAAAGTAGGAACAACCGTAAAAGTAAACGTACAATCGACAGGAAAAACGATTGATGCCAAAGTAACGGCGATGAGTCCAGTCATGGATTCGCAGCTCAAGGCATACCCAGTGGAGATTACGATTCCAAACCCATCCAATGAGCTGAAGTCCGATATGGTTGTGAATGTGATCTTCCCATCGGTTGGGGAAAGCGGAGCAAAATCGATCGTTGTAACGCGCGGTGCCGTTTTTGATCGCGATGGCAAACAGTATGTATTCAAGCTGGAAGGTGACATTGCGAAACAAGTCGAGGTCACTACGGGCAAATCCTCCAGTGATCAGATCGAAATTTTGACAGGCTTGTCTGCAGGCGATAAGATCGTGGTAAAAGGGCAAACATTGCTCCAAGATGGCGGAAAAGTTACGATTCAGTAAGAAAAAGAGTAGCAAGAAAGGGACGGAGTACATCCGTCTCTTTTTTGTGTACAATGGAACTACTCGGCCATATTATGGATACAGAGCGAATCATGAGCTATCTTTATCTATCTAATTATGAAAAGGAAATTGTCACGGATTTAAGACAAAGTGTCATTGCTACTTTTGAAGGGGGCAAAGATTCGATACAATGAGAAGATAGTGGATAAAATACCCAGCGGAGGTACATATGACTGGCGATATTACTGTGTTTGTGGCTTTTGCAGCAGGTTTTCTCTCGTTTATTTCACCTTGCTGCCTGCCGCTTTATCCGTCCTTTTTGTCTTACATAACTGGAGTAACGATTGATGAAGTAAAGAAAGGGAGAGCAGTTTTTCGCAAGGAAGCTTTCTTGCATACCTTTTTCTTCATTGTCGGGTTTTCGATCATTTTCGTTGCGCTTGGGCTGTCTACCTCTTGGATCGGAAGCTTGTTCACCGACCAGCAGGACTTGATTCGTCAATTGGGCGGTATTTTGCTTGCTGTTATTGGCTTTGTTATGCTTGGCGTGTTTAAAATGGATTGGATGATGCGTTCTTTTAAAATCGATTTAAAATCGAGGCCATTGGGGTATACTGGGTCCATACTGGTGGGAATGACGTATGCAGCTGGATGGACACCTTGTGTGGGACCCATTCTTTCTGGCATTATCGTCATGGGTGTATCCAATCCTTCAAGCGCCTTGGCTTACACATTGGCGTATACACTTGGTTTCGCCATTCCATTTTTTGTCATGACATTCTTCATCAGTAAGGTGAAAGCGATTGTGAAGTATTCCGACCTGTTTATGAAAATCGGAGGAGCCATTATGATCTTGTTCGGTATTCTTCTGTATACAGATAAACTGACGGATATTACACGCGTTCTCATTCAAATGTACGGAGGCTTTACGGGATTCTAACTCAGTAGGGCAGAGGTGACAAAATGAAAAAGCTGTTGCTCGCGGTGATCGTATTATTGGGGGTCGGACTTGCTGTTTGGGAAAAGCCTCAAGAAACAGCCGCAATCGTAGCAGAGGTTCAAAAACCAGAAGTTGGCTTTGCGGCTCCTCATTTTACACTGACAGGATTGGATCAGCAGACGTACAAGGTAGAAGGCAAAAGGGCGAAACCATTGGTCTTGAATTTTTGGGCTTCTTGGTGTGGACCATGCAAGCTGGAAGCGCCTGATTTACAAAAAGTATATGAAAAATACGGCGGGCAGGTTGATCTGTATGGTGTGAACGTCACGAGCAATGACAGCCCGGAAGCAGCCATGGCCTTCGTCACCAACTATAAGCTGACATTTCCCATACCGATGGACGTCGCTGGAACTGTGTCGAACCGTTACAAGGTGATGGCATTCCCAACGACTTACTTGATTGACGCGGATGGGATCGTACGAAAAAAGATCATCGGCATGGTTGATGCTCCTACACTGGAACTGGAACTGCGCCAGTTGTTAAGTCCAAAGCCATAAGGAAGGCACATAAGTCGCTGGGGGAGAATTCTCCGGCGGCTTTTTCTATTTGTGACACGTATGACAAGGCCCATTTTGCAGGTGAAGATCTTGATTTTGTATGCTTGCCTAAAGAGCGGTGGTGTTCTCCTTCATAGACTGGAGTGATCTAGGGCAAAGGGAGGAAAACGGATGGCCAAGGGCAAAAAGGTAAAGAAGAAGAATACACGACAGCATCCCAATCAAGTACAGCTAAGAATCGTAACGTCCCATACATGTCAAGTATGCAAACAGCAATGTGCACGAGGGTTGGCGTATCTGGAACAGATGTCCCAGCCCGGCGCGATCGGCTTTGGTGTACCATGCATCCTCACTAAGCAAAAGCAATAGCTTGTCTTTTCTATGAGCAAGTGTACGGTTCACGGGGGATAGTCCCTTCACTTACATTCAAGAGGGACTATCTTTTTAGTGAGAAAAGCGAGGAAAAGCGGATTTGCATGTAGAAGTGAGACCTATCAGAGGAAAGCTTTTCTGTTTGGACAAGCAGTCAACGCTATTATGTAAAACGGTTTTTATGCTAAATGGCGCTTGCAAACTCGCTATGAGGAGATGCTTAATGGGCTAGCACTCAGCCAAGACTACGAGAGAAAGGCTTTCCAGCACCGCGTTTGCCTGTACTTTTACATCAGGAATGGCTTGCCCATGACCAAGGAGAGACGTACCAAGCAAATGAATGGATCGACGGGCGGCAGCTATCATCCGGAAGAATTACCACTTCGTGAAGCGAAGGCGATAGGGGAGCTGTTAGCCCATTTTCATCGTCTGCTGGATTTGCTTTTCCCGGAGCATCAACAAGTTAGCGGATGAGCCTCAAGATACCAAGCTGGCAGGTTTAACAACCGTGTATTATACTGAAGGGACTGATGAAAGCAAGGGAAAGGAGCAAAAATGCGTCCATTACAAATATCACCGGAAACGGCAGTCAAACTGGCGGAAGCACTTCAGGTACCCTTGGAACGCCTCATGCACATGCCGCAGCATATTTTGTTGCAAAAAATGATGGAGCTGGCTAATCAAGAAAAGGAAGCTAACGAAGCAGCGAATAAAAATCAAGATTAGGCGAGCGATACAAAAGGAGGAGAAAAGATGGGGGCAAATGTAGCACATAAATTCCGTACGGGGCTCAAGCCACAAGCGTTTGTGGAAAGCATGACGAAAAATCAGGATACATACCAAAACTGGTCGGATGCATTTTCATGGGAGGATGAACAAGACCGTGCGTTTTTTGCTTCTCTCCAGCATCGTGATGACCTCAGATGCTTGATTTTGGCTGCGGAATGGTGTGGCGACGTCGTTCGCAACTTGCCAGTCGTTTTGCATGCCTTGAAAGAAACAGACATGCCAGTGGAAATTATGGTGATGGAAGAACACCTCGATCTCATGGAGGAGTTTCTTACGATGGGCGGTCGGGCGATCCCTGTTGTTATTTTCGCAGACACGGGTGGACATGTTCTGGCAAAATGGGGACCACGACCGAAGCATGTCCAAGCTATCATGACGGCATTCAAACAACAAAACCCGGACCGAAACGCCACGGATTATGAAGACAAGATTAAAGTAGCGCGTGCCGAAATGCTCGAGCAGTATGGAGAAGGAACTGGCTACCAGCAAGTGATTGTCAAAGAGCTGAGAGAGCTACTTTCCTCGATTTAATCTATCACATCCATAACAGGGCGGAGTCACGGCTCCGTCCATTTTCATGCAGAAGGGCTGAATAACATGTATTACTACGGGAATGAAACGATTATGTCCTTGGAGCAGGTGCTTCGCTTAAAAGCATCGGAAGTTCGAATTTTGGAGTGGGTACGTACCTACGAGTTTTTAGAAAATAGTTATGGAATAGATGAAGCTGTTCCCTACTTCTTGGAGATAAAATGTGAAGAAGGGCAAGTGAAGATTCGCAAAAACCGTATACTTGACTTCCCGGAATACTCCTGTGAGGGAGAAGCAATCTTTCAAGAAGTAGATGAAGCACTGCGCGTCTTTCACGAGTGGGCACAGGAGATCTTGGCGAAAAAAGAGAGTTAATGAAAATAATATGTTGACGTCAAACAAAGTTCATGATAAATTAATAAATGTCGCTTCTGCTTGAAGAGAATAGCAGAAGATAGACAGCACATATTG
>NZ_JABSUV010000137.1:0-202 GCF_013284275.1 Brevibacillus sp. HB2.2 | reverse complement strand
TTTCAGCTTGGCTTCCTGTTGTTTCACCAACAGTGCTACCAGATCATCCACGGATACGCCTTGGGTCTCTGCGATTGTAGCCAGCGATTTCTCCGCTTTCAGCTCTTCTTGGAGCTTATCGGCGTCCAGCTTCAAGAGGGACAACAGTTCTTCGTTTTTCTCAAAGCCCATTCCTTTACCTGGTCCACGTCCATGATGCGTG
>NZ_JABSUV010000136.1:0-203 GCF_013284275.1 Brevibacillus sp. HB2.2 | reverse complement strand
GGTCCAGAACTTGAGAATGCGGTAAAAACAGCCATCAAGCATGGATATCGCAGTATTGATACAGCTGCTATTTATGGAAATGAAGAGGGAGTAGGCCGCGGGATCCGTGAAGGGCTGAAAGAGGCCGGTATTTTCAGAGAGGAACTTTTTGTTACTTCAAAAGTATGGAATGCAGATTTAGGATATGAGTCAACTTTGGCAGC
>NZ_JABSUV010000135.1:0-210 GCF_013284275.1 Brevibacillus sp. HB2.2 | reverse complement strand
AATCGTATTCCAAATATGATTCTAAGGAGGTGCTTCTTTAATGGGCACAAGAGTGCATTACCCAGAAGAAGTAAAATGGCAAGTGGTAAAGATGAAGCAAGCAGGCATTTCAAATAAAGAGATTTTAGAACAGTTAGCGATTAGGGACGTAAAGCAAATTAAGACCTGGATGAAGTGGTACCGGAATGGTGAAACACATCGATTTTCCCA
>NZ_JABSUV010000134.1:0-212 GCF_013284275.1 Brevibacillus sp. HB2.2 | reverse complement strand
CGCATTACACCTGCTTTAATGAGCGCCCTCGCTTGTTGGGGCGTTGTACGAACCGCAAAAACAGGGTCAATTTCAACACCTGGCGCCTTTGCTTCCACTTCAACAATTAAGAAAAATTGGTTTCCGATCTTTGCAATACTATTTGCTCCGATAGTAATCGGTGCTGTTGCCATGAGAGATCACCTCCTTGTACCAAAATATTCAGGAGGTCA
>NZ_JABSUV010000133.1:0-223 GCF_013284275.1 Brevibacillus sp. HB2.2 | reverse complement strand
GTAGCGGGAGACCAGAGTCTCACCTACTCCCAGTTAGAGAAGCGAGCCAATCAAGTGGCCAACTACCTGCAAAAACAAGGCGTTCGCCCAGGTTCACTTGTCGGTATTTGCGTGAAGCGTTCTCTCGAAATGCTGATCGGGGTGCTCGGGATTCTCAAAGCTGGTGGGGCTTATGTACCGCTCGATTCGGATTATCCGAAAGAACGTCTGGCATACATGATGG
>NZ_JABSUV010000132.1:0-241 GCF_013284275.1 Brevibacillus sp. HB2.2 | reverse complement strand
GCCATACAAATCGTCTCTTGCTGCATACTCTGGCAATTGATCACGTAGTACCATTTTAATGTGCCGTACATCTTCAACATAGTAGATAGGAATTTGTTCCATGACCGATTGCTTAAACTCTTGAAATTTCTGATAATATTCAATTGCTGCGAAGTCGTAAGGCTTTTGTCTTAATGCTTCATCCGTGACAACAAAAGCAAATCTAGGTTTGCCCGCTTCTCCGGCATACTCATATTCCCAT
>NZ_JABSUV010000131.1:0-241 GCF_013284275.1 Brevibacillus sp. HB2.2 | reverse complement strand
TTGGGAATATGAGTATGCCGGAGAAGCGGGCAAACCTAGATTTGCTTTTGTTGTCACAGATGAAGCATTAAGACAAAAGCCATACGACTTCGCAGCAATTGAATACTATTAGAAGTTTCAAGAGTTTAAGCAATCGGTCATGGAACAAGTTCCTACCTATTATGTTGAAGATGTACGGCACATTAAAATGGTACTTCGTGATCAATTGCCGGAGTATGCAGCAAGAGACGATTTGTATGGA
>NZ_JABSUV010000130.1:0-254 GCF_013284275.1 Brevibacillus sp. HB2.2 | reverse complement strand
CAACTGCCAGAGCCGGAGTGGGGCCAAATCGCTTCTACCCAAGAGTATGTAGCGCCACGCAACCAAACGGAGGAGCTGGTCGCCACCATCTGGTCGCAAGTGCTCGGTATCGAAAAAGTCGGCGTTCATGACAACTTCTTTGAGTTGGGCGGGCATTCTCTCTTAGCGACACGGGTCATTTCCCGTCTTCGTGAGATGTTTGCAGGAGAAGTACCGATCCGTACGCTTTTCGAAAATCCAACCGTTGCAGAACT